>JBLYYU010000465.1:0-11858 GCA_048550275.1 Polyangiales bacterium | reverse complement strand
GGCCGTCCTCGACCGCTTCGAGCAGCGCAGCGCCAAAGAACTCTTCCTGGGGCATCTCGAGATCCATGCCCGCGTTGGCGGTCGGCACGGTGCTCTTCATCGCGTAGAAGTCGGACTGGACGAAGCCTCGAAAGCCCCAGTCGCCCTTGAGGATGTTCGTGAGAATCTCTTCGTTTTCGCAGCTGAAAGCGCCGTTGACCGAATTGTAGCTGCACATCACCGAAGCAACGCCTGCTTCGACGACCGCGGCCTCGAATGGCGGCAGGTAGATCTCGCGGAGCGTGCGCTCGCTGACCACGGCATTGATGGAATTCCGCTGCTTCTCCTGATTGTTGACGGTGTAGTGCTTCACCATCGCGATGATGTCGTGCGATTGAATCGCCTCGATGTTTGCGACGCCGATTCTGGAGATGAGCCAAGGGTCTTCGCCGTAGGCCTCAAAGGTTCGACCGTTAATGGGGATTCGCGCGAGGTCGACGTCGGGTGCTTCGAGGAGATTCCGCCCGATGGCGTTCATCTCGATGCCTTGGACGTCCCCGTACTTCCCCGCCATGACCGGG
Source organism: Polyangiales bacterium (assembly GCA_048550275.1). GTDB lineage: Bacteria > Myxococcota_A > Polyangia > Polyangiales > Houyiibacteriaceae > SG8-38. The sequence goes on along the minus strand of JBLYYU010000465.1, from coordinate 11,298 downwards.
TCCCAGGTCGAGGCCAGCAGGAGCGGCGATGGGAGCGCGGTTGCGGGCACGTTGTTGAGGAACTCGGGGCCGGGGCCGACGCCTGCGGGCCCGTTGGTGACAGTGAGGTCGGGGATGCAGAGCTCTTCGATGCCGAGCACGACCCGGAAGTCCTCGGGGGGCGCGTCACCGTGAGTCTGATTGATTTTCTGTTCGAGAGTCATCGCCTCGACCAACGCCTGGGCGCGCGCGTCGGGGCTGAGGCTCGTGTCCATCCAGGCATCGCAGGGGCCGGGGGGCATCGGGGCGTCTTGGCTCGAGCTGCCGCAGGCGGCGGCGCAAAGAAGCGTGGCTCGCAAGAGGAAAGACGGATTCATGAGCGGTCCAATCGGGGCTGGGGCGGAAACTAGACGGCGAGCCTATCCGATTGGCGCGCTCTTCGCGATCCACTCCGAAATCGCCTGCACGACGTCGCTCGGATCCCGCGCCCAGCGCATGTGCGCCGCAGGCCTCCGCTCCGAGAGCTTGGCTTCGACGCGGCTTCCACGAGCACCGGGAACTTTCTCGAACATGAACTGCACCGCGTTCGGAGGCGCCATTTCGTCGCCGTCGATACCGACGGTGAAGAGGTCGACTTCGAGTGTGTGGAGCGCCGCCTCGTAGTCGACTTCGCTGCCGATGGGCTCGTACTTGGCCGTCCGCGCGTTGTGCGACCAGTCCCGCATCACGGTGCGCGCTTCGGTGGCGCCGAAGCCGAACCGGTCACCGGGGACGTAGCCGAGCACGAAGCCCACGACCGGGAAGAGCGCCGCAAGCGCTTGGATCATCACTCGCATCCGCCCTTGCCAGTTGCGGAAATACGGGATGGCGCAGGCGACGAGGATCATGCCGGCGATGTCGGGCCGCGTAGCCGCGACGTGCAAGATCATGAGCTGGCCGCCGAGACTGTGTCCGCCAACGTAGAGCGGCAAGCCGGTCGTCCGCGCTCGTACCACGTCCACGGCGGCGGGGATGTCGAGCTCGATGCATTCGCGGTAGCCGAAGTCGACTCCGCGGCTGGGTCGAATGCTGCTCGTCCCGTGGCCGCGCAGGTCGCACATCGCCAAGACGATCCCCGCTTCGCCCATCGCCTCGGCGAACGGCGCGTAGTAGCTTGCTTCGACGCCCATGGCGCAGGCGAAGAGAAGGACGGCTCGCGGCGCTTCGGGGACTTCGACGAGCAGCTCGTACTCGTGCCCGTCAGTCGCTCGTACGGGCCAGCGCTCGGCGGTGGACATGCGCGTATCGTAGATACCAGATTGGCAGCGTCAATTCGGAACGCCGGCGCGCGCCGCGGCCCCTAGGGGCGAATCAGCTCGGAAACACAGCCCGCGGGCGCCGAGATGGGGTTGCAGCGACCCACGTAGCCGCCGGGGACCTCCGCGAAGTAGTCGGTGCCGAAGTCGGGGACCGGGACCACGTAGTCGGTGCTGACGAACTGGCCGCCGCTAGCGAAGGCCGCCTCCTGCAGGCTGTAGTCGTCGTCGCGGGCGTGCTGGGTGTCCGAGTCGGCGCGCGTTCGAACCATGTAGCCCGCGCCGACGAGCTCGCGGATTCGCTCCCCGTCGCTCAGCGCGCTGTTCAAATTGAACCAGGCGGCTTCGGGGTCGCCTTCGTCGGAGTTCGTGAACATGACGCGGCCGCGGAGCGAGGGGTGGCCGTCGATGTAGTGGTCGCGCGCGGCGCTTCGGTTGAGGAAGACGAACATGACGCGGCCACGCGCCTCGGCGAGGGTCAGCCAGCCTCGGTCGAGCACGGCTTCCTCGAGGGTGTCGTACTCGCCACGGACGTCGTCGGGCGTGATGAGCCGGTCCGGAGGGAACACGTCGAAGATCTCGCGGTCGATGTCCGCAACTTCGTCGGGCCCGAACTCGAGCGGGATGACGAATCCGAGCTCCAGCGGGTCGGGAATGACCTCTTCCTTGGCTTCAATCATGATGGTGATTGGAATGTGCCGCGGGTTGGCGTCCGACCATGCCTTCACCTGCTGCAGGCAGATTTCGAACGTGAGGCAGTGAGTCTCGAAGTCGAGGTCCTGAACGTGCAAGACCTTCAGCCCCGGCTCGTCGAGCTCGGGAAGGCCCGACACCGGATCTTCGTCGGTCAGAATGAGCGCGCGTCGCGTCGCGTACATCCCGCCCTCCGGGTCCGCGAAGATGTCGAGCTCGAGCTGGCGAACGCCATGGTCGAACTGCTCTTCGAGTGGGAGGGCCGTGTACTCCATACTGTCGGCGGTCTCTTGAGAATCGAAAATCGCGAGCAGCTCGAGGATGCGTTCGCGAGGTTGGATGTGGTAGCTGTTGTGCGTCCCGAGAACCTGAACCTCGTTCATGCGCAGAGTTTCATCCTGCAACGAGCCCGCGTCCGACGACGAATTAGTGGAGCAGGCGAGCAGAAAGCTCGCCAAGGTGAAAACTAAGATTGCTTTGCTGAGTGTCGGCATCATGGATGTCCCCTCGTTCAAGGCATCGGTTCTGACACGGATCGAGGATTTGGGCTCGCCGGCATGATGGACACCCGCCCAACGGTGCTAAGGCAAGCGCGTGACCAAGGCCGCAACAGAGCCCGACTTCAGCCCTCCGCTTCAACCGCCGGGCGGGTTGATGATTTGGATCTTCATCTTCATGGAGCTCCTCGCGTTCGGCTTGGCGTTCGTAGTGTTTGCGGCCCTGCGCTCGCGGAACCTCGAGCTGTTCGAAGCCTCCCAAGCGCAGCTCAACCAAGGGCTCGCGCTCATTAATACTTTGGTGTTGGTCACCAGCGGCTACCTCGTCGCGCTTGCGAACGGGTTCTACGACCGCGGTGACCAACCGAAGGCCAGCCGTTTCCTCGTCGGGGCGATTGGGCTCGGCGCTGCCTTCGTCGTCATCAAGGCGCTCGAGTACCGCGACAAAATCGCCCACGGCCTGACGACAGGCGTCAACCAGTTCTACGACTTCTACTGGCTACTCACCGCCTTTCACTTGTTCCACGTCCTGCTCGGAATCCTCGTGCTCGCGTACATGGCCGCGAAGGTTCGCAGAGGCGAACCGTTCGCCGCAGCCGACTTCAACCTGAAGACCGGGAGCGCGTTCTGGCACATGTGCGACCTGATTTGGGTGCTCCTCTTTCCAATCCTCTATCTCCTATGAGCCGCATGAATCGCTACATCATCCGAGAAGGAATCATCTGGCTCGCCCTGGTTGGGCTCACGGTCTTCGGTTTCTACAATTCAGGCACGAACGGACCCGGCGTCGCCTACCTGGTCCTCACCATCGGCTTGGTGAAGTTCTTCCTGATCTTCTTCGACTTCATGGAGATGAGGCACGCGCACCCGCTCTGGAAGCTCGGCATGACGGTGTTCATGCTCCTGCTCGTCACAGCGGTCGGCTTCAGCATTTGAGCTCAGACGATCGACCTCAGAAGGGCACCGTGAAGCCGAAGCGAAGCGTCCCCTGGCCGATGCGCGTTCTGCTGATGTAGGTTCTGCCGATCTTGAACCAGCTGTACGCGTAACCGAACTCGACGACCAGACCCAGGTGCTCCGCAACGAAGATTTGGAAACCCGGGGTGACACCGAAGTTGAAGCCAGGGTACACGCCGGTGATGGCATTCGTCTGGATCCCGTCGAAGTAGTCGAGCAGCACCAACGACGCGCCCAGGTTTACGAGCAAGTAGGCTTCGGCTTCTTTCTTTCCGGCGCGAAACGGGTATCGCGGCTTGATGAAGGGAGCAATGTCGAACGCGTAGTCGCCTCGCTTGAATGAACCGGCTGCGGTACCGCTCGCATCGCGCTGACCGCGAATCCAATAGTTGCTGATGAGGCCGCCGACGCTGAGGTATTGGGCGACGGGTTTCTCGAAGCGAAGGTCGAATCCCAAGGTGGCGCCCGGCTCGCCTTCGACCTCAATCTCGCCGGAGCCGTACAGATCCGCGAGCGTGGTCTTCGACTTACCAACCAGACCGAAGCGGCCAAGGAGTACAATCCGAAAACGCCGGTCCCCTACCTCTCCAGCCTGCTTCTTAGACTTCTGACCTTGGGGAACGCACTCGGCCTCTTCCGTGCAAGTCTCCCATCTGTCGCAAGGAGGGTTGCAAATCGACACGCATTCGAGCTTCTCGGGATGACAAACGTAGCCGCTTCGGCAGTCGGGGAAGCACCCCGCTGCAGGCGCCGCCGAGGCGTTCTCATCGTGCGCAAGCGGGGCGGGTGCGGCAGGCAGCGCGGCCTCTTCCTCGACATCCTGTGAGCTCGCAGGCCCGGGGCCGAGGGACATCAGACAAGCGAGGAAGGCGAACAGAGCTTGTTTCTTCATGACTCCCTGGAAGAGCTATCACGGAGACGTGACGTGACGAAGCAAAATGGAACGCCACCGCATCGCATGAACGAAGATGAAGGCTAGCCGGCGACGCGCAGTCTGCGTTTGTGAATTTAGATGAAGTCGCTCATCCTCTGTGCCATGTCCGCACGGCTCGAACACGCCAAGGGTATCTACTTGGAAGGCATTCGCGACGGCCGCGTTCGCGAGGCCATCACTGCGCACACGGGAGCGCGCTACACGCAGCACAGCGCCGGCGTCGCTGATGGCGTGGAGGGGTTCGTCGAGTTCTTCGAACCGTTCATCGAGCGGAACCCGAAGCGGGACATTCAAATCGTCCGCGTGTTCGAGGACGGGCGCTACGTCTTCGTCCACGCGTACCAGTCGCTCAACGACGGCGAAGCCGAGTGGGTGACGACCGACCTCTTCGACACCGACGAGGACGGCAAAATCATCGAGCACTGGGACGTCATCAGCGCGTTCGAAGGCCCCCTGCCGTCCGGGAACAGCCAGGTCGACGGGACGACTGAAATCGGCGACCTGGAGCTGACCGAATACAACAAGGCCCGCGTCCGGCTCTTCATGACCGAGGTCCTCCAGAACCAAGACCTCAGCTATTTCGACGATTACGTCGCCGCGGACCTGGTTCAGCACGGCGTCGGCCTCGAGAACGGCCGCGACGCCTGCAGAGCCCGCATCGAGGAAGCGCAGGACGCTGGCGCGCAATGCGAGTTCGTGTTCAAGCTCATCGGTCAGGGCGACTTCGTAGTGAGCTACTCGAAGTCGGTGATGGACGACGAGGCCGTGGCTGTGTTCAACATCTGGCGCCTGGCGGACGGGCAAATCGTCGAACACTGGAGCAACGCCGAGACGATTGGCCCGCGCGAGGCCTGGGGCAACAGCGGTAAGTTTTGAAGCTCCGGCCGCGCGCCCTGCTGCGCGGCTCAGAACACGAAGCTGCCGCGGTCAGCGTCGAAACGAACCGCGCGCCCCCTGCCGTACTTCGCGCGGTCATCGAGGCGCCTGAGCTTTCCCTTTCGGACGCCGTACATGATGCCCGTGACGATGGTGCCAACCATCCCTCCGGTCAGCACCATGGTAGAGATGACGACGCCGGCTTCGGCTCCACGCCCGCACTTGGGCGGCGCACCCTCCACCAAGGAGATTTCGATGCAGTTTGCCGCGAGCGGAAAGAAGAGCGCTGCGCCAACCGCCGCCGCCGCGCTGGTTCCAATGAGCGCGTTGCGCGAGCGGCGGGCGCTTTCTTCGAGGACCGTTCGTTCGAAGTCCAAGTACGTCAGCGCGGGCTCGACCGGCTCATCGAGCGTCAGGGTGAGGTCGAGCTCCTGGTCGCTTGCATCCGCTTCGTCTGCTCGGGCCTGGCCGGACCAGAGACCGGCCACCAAAACGAAACCAAAGAAACCGAGTGACAATTTTTTCATCTGCCTCCCCTTCCGTACAAGGAATAGGCAAGGGGTGTGCCAGGCGAATCGGCTCGAAATCACACGAAAAACGCTGGAGGCCTGCTGCGAAACGCGCTTCGCGTGTGAACGGCGTGCGCCGACGCGTGAATCTGGGTCACGGCCACATCGCCGCGCGGGCGTGACGTCGTAGCTACCAGTTTTCTTTGAAGGGGCGGACGTCGAGCTCGAACGTCCACGCCGACTTCGGTTGCTGGGCGAGCTGGTAAACCGTGGAGGCGATGTCGCTCGGACGAAGCGCCCCTTCGTCGCCGCTTTGCTCGTCGGTCCCGATGCCACCATCGACGATGACGAGCGCGACGTGAATGCCTTCGGGCCCGAGCTGCCGGGCAAACGATTGCGCGAGGCTTCGCTGCGCGGCCTTGGCCTGTGCGAACGCGGCGGTGAAGGGCTTGCCCCGCAGGGACGCGGTTGCGCCGGTAACGACAATCACTCCGCGCCCCTTGTCCCGCATCGGCCCAACGACTTCGCGCGTGCTCTGCAGAAGCCCGCGAACGTTGATTTGCCAACCCTTTTCGAACGCCTCGTCGGGGACGTCGTCGAACGTGCCGAACTGACCGGAGCCTGCATTGTAGAGAAGCACGTCGACATCTCCGAGGTCTTCACGAACCTGGGCGAAGGCCCGCTTGATGGCGGCGGGGTCCGTCACGTCACAGGCGTAAGCCTTCCCGCCGAGCTCCGCGGCCAGGCCGCTCGAGTAGTCGGTCGAGCGCGACAAGAGCGCGACCGCGTAGCCCTCTTCGGCGAAGCGCGTCGCAAACGCTCTGCCGTTCTTCGGGCCGATTCCAATCACTGCGCACACTGGTTTGCTCATGCTGCTTCTCTAGGGCCCGGCGACGCGGTGCACAGGGGTCTGGTGCCTGGGCTGGCAGGAGGGCGAAGCCAGCAGCGAGTCAGTCGCATTTCGACCCTGCGGGTCGAGATTTATCGCCTGGGCGGGGCGCGGCGACGCTGCGAGACGGCTTGAGACGGCGGCCCAAGCGCGGTAGGACGCTCTCATGCGCGCCGTTCGGCACCTCGGCCTGCTCCTTTCCAGCATCTCGCTGGCCTGCGGCGGCTCGAGCGAGACGGGGCTTCCCAACAGCTTCGGCGACTGTGCTTCGCCCCCATGCGAGGTTGCCCTCGAAGCCTTCACCAAGGATCCGACGACTCTCCCCCACTGCCCGAGCGCCCAAGACGAAGTCGACCTGAGCTGCCCCGCCGCCAGCAGTTCAGAGACGGGCGCCTGCGAGGGCAAATGGGCGGTGCGCTACGTCTACGGGTTCCCAGGCGATTTTTACCAGTGCATCTACGATTCGGACACCGAGGCGCTCGTCGGAGCCAAGTGGGCTCCGGACAGCCACCCGGTGCAGTTTGCCGGCGAACAACTCGCCGCCGACTGCGTGCTGATGCAGGTCTGCGACGGCTAGCGTCTCTGGCGGCGGAGCCGAATGGAGTAAGAAGGCGCACGACGCGTCGTTGCGAGAACCCCGACTTGACGATTCGGCTTTCGACCACAGCGCTCGAGTAGTGGCTGTCATTGACACCGAAGGCCCGATTTCATTGGGTCCCGAGGGCGACATCGTCTGGTTTGCTCGCGGACGCGTGGCAGTGGGCGTGCCCAAGAATTGGACGGGTGGGCGAGCCGATGCGCTGCGACAAATCCGCAGCCGCTACGAACGCGTCGGAAAACCTCTTGCCCTCGCGATTCTCGGCATCGACCTCCCAAGCCGCCCGAACGAAGAAACGCGCGAAGACATCCGTCGCACGTTCAACGAGATGTCGCCGATGCTGGCCTGCCAGTCGATTGCGATTCTCGAATCGGGTTTTCTGGCGAGCTTGCTCATGAGCATCTCGGCGCAGCTCTTGCGGGTCAGCAAAAGCAGCAGCCGCAGCTATCGGATTCATGCCGACCTCGAGTCGACCGCGGCCTGGATGCACCAAGAACTAAACGACCCGGGCACCTCGCTCGAAGAGATCGCCGAGACTCTGCTTTGGGCCGCAGGCCAGGGCCCGGCGCCCGGCAACCTGACACCTTGAGCGAGGGCCGGCTCCTCACTCGAGGCACGACCGCCTACTTGAAGCTCAGGTCCCCGTCGAGCACGCGGCGCCAGAAGTCAGACGGCTCGTTTGCCGGATGGTAGCGGGAGATGAACTCGTGGCCCGCTTTGGACAACCTGCTGCGAAGCTCCGTGTCTTCAAGCTGGAAGAACGAGTCCACCGTATCTTCGACGCTCTCCGAAATCAGGGCGGTCTCACCGTGGCGCATGCTGAAATTGGCGCCTTTCGCGGTCTTGCCGACGACGACGACTCCAGCAGACATCGCTTCCTGTGGCGGGAGCGCACAGCCTTCCATTTCGGCTGAGGCCAAGAACGCCTCGGCCTGACAGAACACCTCGGCCATCTTGTCGAGGCGCATCTTGTTCAAAGCTTTCGGCTTCCAGTACCGCCCGCCCTTCTTCTTGTAGAGCTTGAAGACGGCTTTGATGAAGTCCTTTCCTTTTCGAGGAAACACAATCATCAAGCCGCGCTGCTTCTGCTCTTGAGGTGTAAACGGAAAGGCCTTGTCGTCTACTACGTTCGGCACGATTGGAATGTCCTTGCCGGGATACGCAGCCTGACAGAGCTCGAGCATGAAGGGCGAGTCGGTCCAGATTTGAACGTTGTCGCGCATGTAGTCGAAGTCGTTCTGAATCCGCACCGGGACCTGCTCGTAGACGATGCACGGCCCGGGGTGGTCCTCGACCTGCGCCGAGTAGAAGTCCGCAATGAGGCAGATGTCATCCGGCCTGCGGTCGCTCCATTTGATGACCTTCTCGTCGTGCCGGAACCACCTCTTGCCATGCGCGTCCCCACCGGTGTACGTCGCCAGCGCGGTCTCGGCGCCGAGCTCTCGGGCGACCGCACAGTGGCGGACGATGTTCATGATGCCGCCGCGGGGCAAACGTCGCTCATCGGGGATCAAAAATATGAAACGACTCATTGTATTCTCCGTTTGGCCTTCGATGATGACTTCAAGACAGGAGCTCGGTCACATTCCTGACGACCCGCTCGACCTCGGCGTCGGTGAGCTTGGCCGAAAGCGGGAGCGACACGGTGCGGTCGCTGATGTGCGTCGCTTCCGGGAAGTCGCTCTCGGTGAACCCAAACCGGTCCTTGTAATACGGGTGCAGGTGGAGCGCCCGGTAGTGGACGCCAGTGCCGATACCACGGTCGTGCAGTGCGACCATGAAGGCGTCGCGCCCAATCCCGCAGCTCTCCTCGTCGACCAGAAGTGTGTAGAGGTGCCGCGCGTGAACGGTGTCTGCCTCGGCCGGGGCAGGAGTGACGCAGGGCAGGTCCGCAAACGCCTCGTCGTACCGCGCCCAAATCTCTTCACGCCTGCGAAGCCAGTCTTCGATTCGCGGTAACTGGCAGAGCCCAATCGCAGCCGCGAGGTCTGTCATGTTGTACTTGAAGCCGGGGAAGATGACCTCGTAGTGGCGATACCCCCCGTCACTGAAGCGCTTCCAGGCGTCCCCCGAGAGCCCGTGCAGAGCGTACACCTTGAGCAGCTTCGCGAGCTCCCCATCGTTGGTGCAAATCATGCCGCCTTCACCGGTCGTCATGTTCTTCGTCACGTAGAAGCTGAAGCAGGCGAGCGGGCTGATGGTCCCGATCTTTCGCCCCTTGTAGGTACCCTCGATGCAATGGGCGGCGTCCTCGATGACCAGCAGGTCGTGACGCTGTGCGATTTCGGTAATTGCGTCCATGTCACAGGGCCTGCCGGCGAAATGCACCGGTAGAATCGCCTTCGTGTTTTCCGTGATGGCGGCTTCGATGCGTGCGGGGTCGATGTTCAATGTGTTTCGGTCTACGTCGACGAAGACCGGAGTGGCACCGACGTGCAAGATTGCGTTCGCAGTGGCGGCAAAGGTGAGGGGCGTCGTGATGACTTCCTGCCCCGCCCCGAGACCGGAGCCCACCATGCTCAGGTGAAGCCCCGCGGTGCACGAGTTCAGAGCGACCGCGTGCTCGCAGCCAACGTATTCTGCGAACGCCCGCTCGAGCTCCGACGCGCGAGGGCCCGTGCCGATCCAGCCGCTTTCCAGCGTTTCGCGGACCTCTTTGAACTCCTCGGGGCCGATGTACGGACTGCCGAAGACGATGTAGGGTTCTTTGTCTGCCGTCACCTATGGCCTCCGTATGAAAGCGCACTCTGCGCTGCGTTCCGATAGGTCTCGTCGGAATCCTCGGCCCAGGCGCGGACCAACTCGAGGTCGTCGACCTCGCCCCGATCCGTCAACATCTGGGCCGCCTGCTCGATTACTTCGTTTCGGTCCATCGCTGCGCTCGCAGCCAAGGATGCCGGCACTCGCTTTAGCCCGTCTCTGCGAGCCCTCCGCAGACCGATCCAGGCTCTCAGCGGAATCGTCGTCACTTTCGACGCCCGGCTGGCGAACAGCGAGCTGCGCGCCCAGAGCCGCCAGGCCTGATAACGAAGGGTCCGGTACGCGCGCGGAACCCAGTGGTAGAAAACGACGACGACATAGTGACGGGCACGGCTCAGCGGACCGAGAGGCGAATGGCGCACGTTGACCAGTAGGTTCACGAAGAGCTCCCAGCTCGGACGCACCTTCCGACCTCGATTCGCCGGGTCGTACCACTCCGCGTTCTCCTCGTTCGAGAGCTTGCGTCGCCAGGAGTCGTCCGCGTGGAAGCGTTGTTTGAAGTGGAAATCCGGCGTCTGCCAGACCTGCCCTCGAAGGCAGAGCTCGGACACGCAGGCACGGTCGGAACCGATGAAACCCTGAATCAATCGAGTCTCCGCCAGCGCCTCGGAGCGAACCAAGCCGAAGATGGCCGGCGGGATGTCACGGTTCTCGAGGCCGACCAGCTCACTGAAGCTGAGCGAATGGAACCCTTCCCAGGCCCCTTCGAGAGCCTCGGCGGGTTGAAAGGGGTCGTAACGAATCAGTTCACCCACGTGGTTCAATTCGATTCGCCGCGGGAAGACCATGGAGACAGAGCTCGGGGCTTCATCGAGAGCCCGAACGCAACTCTCCAGGTATGCCGGCTCGATGAGATCGTCGTGAGCCATCCACTTGAAGTACTCCGAGCGATTCAACTCGAACGTCTTGTTGAAATTGGGGGCAGCGCCGATGTTGCCGTCGTTACGCGTGTACCGAACCCGTGAATCGCGCGCCGCATACCGTTCACAAATCTCCTGCGTGCGGTCGCTCGAGTCGTTGTCGCAGATGAGCAATTCGAAATCGTCGTACGTCTGCGCGAGTACGCTCTCGAGCGCCTCCTCGAGAGACGCTTCCCCATTGTAGACCGGCAGGCCGATGCAGACACGTGGTGGAGCGATGGGATTGGACATCTCACGAAGCGCAGCTTCGGATCAGTCTAATTGTCGACAGGTACGACCGCAACATCCCCAAGAGTGACGTCCACGTAGTGCGCGACGACGAGGAGGGAGCCGCTGGCTGGCGCAGCGTCAGTGACGTAGGTCTGGCCCCATTCGCTCGGCTCGGTTCCGC
>JBLYYU010000464.1:0-4012 GCA_048550275.1 Polyangiales bacterium | reverse complement strand
ACGATGCCCGGCTGATAGGAATGCTTCGAAAGGATCAGGTTTCGCTCCTCGTCGTCGAGGCCCTGGTACCAGGTGGTCGCCATTGCGAAGAGCGGAGTGTTATCGAAGCCGTCGACCACGCCGGTCTGAAGGCTGGTCATCGTGTTGGCGACGTCGATGGTGACAGGGCTCGCCCCAATCGCTTTGTACGCTTCCACGTGCGCGACCGCCTCCTGCGAGCGGTAGCGAATCCCCTTCATGTCATCGGGGGTGCGAATCGGGCGGCGGCTGAAGTACGAGCGGAAGCCGTTCTCCCCCCAGAGCGCGAAGACTAGCTTCTGCTTGGCGAGGATCTGGCGGACCTGCTTCTTCACCTCCGGATCATCGAGCGCCTTGTCCGCTTGCTCGACCGTGTCGAACACGTACGGCGCCTCGAGGACGTTCACCTCGCGCACGATCGAGCTGAGGCCGCCAACCGAGCCCGCGAAACCCTGCTTGCTTCCCATCTGGGTCCGCCGCGCCAGGGAGCGCTCGTTCGAGCCTCCGAGGCGCAGCTTCACCTTCACGCGACCGCCGGTCTCTTCTTCAACGTACTTCTTCAGGCGCTTGAGCTGGTTTGCCCAAGGGCTGCCCGCGGGGACGACCGTCCCCATCTCCAACACGTAGTCCTGCGCTGATGCCGGGGCGGGGCTGGCAAACAGGAAGGAAAGGGCGAAAAACGCCGTAACAAAGGCCATGGACTTACGCATTGGAATCTCCTCGAGCTAGGTTCGGGCTGGTCAGTGGACGCCCTGGTACGGGCGCCTATTCAGATCAGAACGTGTCGTCGATGTTGTCCATCAGGATTCGAGCCTTGCGCTGCTCGCAGGCGCTCTCCGGGACGATTTCGGGAATGACGTTGACGTCGCTCTCGAGGACGAAGTTGACGAGCTCCTCGAAGAGGGGGCGGTTGTCTTCTTTTACTGCCCATTCTTCGGCCATCAGGATGCGCGTGCCGAAGTAGTTCGGCTCGGCGTCGATCGCCTTGTTGAAGAACGATGCGGCCTTCTTCATGTCGCCGCCGGCAAAGCCGGGAGCCTTCGCATAGAAGATGCCGAAGTAGCGTTCGGGTCCGTTGTAGAAGTACTCGGGATCGTTCGCGAGGCAGAACTCCATGATCTCGCGAATCTCATCCTTGTAGGACAGGAGCGTCGCGAAGCTCTCGAGCGTGGCCCAGCGGCCGAGGTTCGAGGAGCGCCAGTAGAGAGCCGGCACGGCGGACGCGTTCAAGACGCTGATCGCATCCTCGATGCGTGCGCCCGATGCCATCTTCTCGGCGAATGCCGGTGACATCGCCGAGAGCGCGCGCTCAGCCGCCTTGGTGCCCGATTCGTGGCTGTCCCTGTAGGCATCCGGGTTGTCCACGTCGAAACGCAGATGACAATCCGAGTAGAAGTAGATCGCGTGAGCGAGCTCGTTGAGCGCCTCCACGTTCTTCGGGTCGATTTCCGCGGCCTTGGCCCAAGCGTCGACGGCTGCTTTGGCCTGCGCTTGGTCTCCGCGCTGCGCCCAAGCGGCTTCGGCTTGAGCCATAAGTTCGGCAACCTGTGCTCGAGCAGCGTCGTCGAGCTGGACGTTGCCCGCCTCGGTCTCCCACGCAGACTCACGAGTCGAGCCACAACCGACCACCATCGCCACCATGCTTACGAGGGCAACCCAGTGCCCGATCTTCAACGAACGCATCATGCTTTCCTCCTGGTCCCTCGCCGATCCGGCAGGGCTACTGGCGGGGCATACCAAGAGGGCTTTCACGCTGTCAACGACACAAAGCGTTTAGCCGTCGCTTTGCTTGCGGGGGGTGGGGCGCTGTGGTAGGTCGCTCCCTGAAACTTTGGTTTATCTCTCTTGGGTGGGCCGCCACGGCCCGCCCATTTTTTGTTCAGCGACCCCACGGATAAATTGAACCAGGCCAACGATAAGCTCGTCCACGCATTGGAGCAGTTAATCGACCCAATTTGCAGCGCCCACGGCGTTGAGCTGGTCGATGTGCGCTATCTGCGCGAGCCGAAGGGCGCCGTTATCCGCATCTTCATCGACCGGGAGGTCCCTGGCGTCGAGGTCGGCAGTGGTGTGTCTCTGGAAGATTGCACTGCGGTCAGCCGGGATGTCTCGACGAGCCTGGACGTTCACGAGGATGTCCTTCCGTCTGGGGCATTTCGACTCGAGGTCAGCTCTCCAGGGCTCGAGAGGCCGCTTGTGAAGCTCTCGGACTTCGATCGCTTCTCGGGCCGGGAGGTCAAACTGAGGACGCAATCTCCAATCGAACGGCAGCGCCGATTTCACGGCAAGCTGCTCAGGGTCGTCGATCAGAGCATCGAGCTCGATCAGGACGGCAAGGTCCTTTTGATTCCACACGCGGCAATCGCACAGGCGAACCTCGTGTACAGATTCTCGAACTAGGTGGGTAGATGGCTATGCAGCAAAGCGCGCTCTCGCTTCAGCACGTGATCGAACAGGTCAGCCAAGAGAAGGGCATTGACGCCAAGATTCTCGTGGAGGCTACCGAGCAGGCGATTCTCACGGCGGCGAAGAAGACCTTCGGCCCGGACCGGGAGCTCGAGGCGCGATTCAACAAAGAGACCGGGGCGGTCGATCTCTTTCAGTACATGACCGTCGTGCAGGCGGTCGAGAACAGCGAGCAGGAGATCTCGGTCGAAGAGGCCGAGACGCACGGCCTCGAGGCCGAGGTCGGCGAGGAGCTCGGCTTCCAGATTTTCTACCTCCCCGAAGATCGCGACAAGGCTCGCGAGCAGGACAAGCAGTTCGGAGAGCTGCTGAGCTTGGACCAGAGCCGAAGCCGCTTCGGGCGAATCGCCGCACAGACGGCGAAGCAGGTCATCATTCAGCGCGTTCGTGATGCCGAGCGTGAGCGGGTGTACACCGAGTACAAGAGCCGGCAGGGCGAGATCATCACCGGCGTCGTGCGTCGCTTCGAGCGCGGCTCGAACATCATCGTCGACCTCGGACGTGGCGTCGAAGCCGTACTGCCACCGCGGGAACAGACGCCGCGGGAGAGCTACCGTCCCGGCGACCGCATCGTGGCGCTTCTCAAGGACATCGATCGTGAGGCCCGCGGGCCTCAGATCATCCTGTCCCGCACCGACGTCGGGCTCCTCGTGAAGCTCTTCGAGATGGAAGTTCCCGAGATCTACGAGGGCATCGTTCGAATCGTGGCAGCAGCTCGCGAGCCCGGCGCACGCTCGAAGATCGCCGTCAGCAGCAGGGATTCCGACGTGGATCCGGTTGGCGCTTGCGTGGGCATGAAAGGTTCACGCGTGCAGGCCGTCGTGCAGGAGCTTCGCGGCGAAAAAATCGACATCGTCCCCTGGGATCGCGACCCGGCGCGTTTCGTGTGCAACGCGATCGCACCGGCGGAGGTCGTGCGAGTGGTCATCGACGAGGGGAACTCCAACATGGAGCTCGTGGTGCCCGACCCCAAGCTTTCGCTCGCCATCGGTCGCCGCGGCCAGAACGTTCGCCTGGCTTCGCAGCTGACGGGTTGGCGTCTGGACATCGTTAGCGAATCTCGCTTCAAGCAGATCGAAGAAGAAGCGATGGCTGCCCTTTCGAGGCTCAGCGCCGACGAAGAACTGTCGCACGCACTGTACCGAATGGGCTTCCGAAGCCTGGATGAGGTCGTGGACGCGAGCGAGGGCGAGCTGGCCTCGGTGCCGGGGATCTCGGCCGACGACGTGGCGAAGCTCCGCGAGGATGCCTCGAGCGCGATGGAGGCCCTGCGCCAGGAACGACTCGCCGCCTCGGGGGACGTGAGCGTGGCGCCGAGCGAGCGAGACAAGCTCCTCTTGGTTCGCGGCGTCAACGGACGCGTTGCTGACCTGCTCGAGCAAAATGGGTACTCGTCGGTCGACTTGATCGTCGGCGAAGAGGACACCGATCGCCTCGCGATCAAGTCCGGACTAGGCGCAGCCAGGGCGCAGGCGCTCAAAGCTGCGATCGCCGACTTCGTCGGAAGCGAGTGGCCTCCCATCGAGGT
>JBLYYU010000463.1:0-23953 GCA_048550275.1 Polyangiales bacterium | reverse complement strand
GTGGCATCCGCCGCGCGATCGGCCTGGCGATCATGGGCTCGATCGGCGTCTTGCTCGCCCAACAGACCTCGCTTGGAAGCTGGACGCGCGGCGAGCCTTGGATCGAGGCCGCGGTCAGCGGGCTCCTCTTGCATGTGGTGACCCACGACTGGGCGCACGAGCACGACCGGCCCGCCCTCCCCGGTTGGCCGCAAGTGATCGCGATCGCCGCCGGAGTCAGCGTCTTGCTACTCGGCCGCTAGTCTCCGAGCATCGTCCGGCACACGGTGATGGCTTCCCCGAGCATCTGCTGGACGGCCCGGGACTGCCGATCCGCGCGCTCCGAGATTACCCGCTCACCGCTGAGCACCGCGCCCGTCCAGCCTTCACGATGCCAAAGGGCGCCGTGAGCCAACGGGGGCAGAGCATCGCCGTCCGGGTACGGCCAAGGCGTGACGTAGAAGTAGGGTTGGTCGTACGAGGCGTCCCCCGGCGAGAAACCTACGCCGATGCTACGCGCCTCTTCGGCGTCCTTTCCAGCATCGAGCGAGATCAAGCTCGCGATGTCGAAATGATGGGGCCAGCATCGAACTGCGGAGGCCCCCGCTTCCCCTGAGACCGTCTCGCGAAGCGCTGCGGTCGCGTCGGCAATCCAGGCGGCGAGCTCAGCCCGCTCCGGGCCCGCGGCATCGCTGAACGCACCGCCGGCGCCTAGGGGATGCGCGGGCATCTCGTGTTGCGGGAGCGCCAGCGCCGCAGGATCGTCAGCGATTGATTTGCCAAGCCATTCGAGCGCCTGCTCCATGGTAGAACCGGCGAGCCTCGAGGAATCGCGCTCGGCGCCGTCTTCCAGAACCACGAGCGTCAAGTCCTCGAGCACGAGCGCAGCCTGCTTGGAAGAGGCGCCGACCGGACGGCCCGACAAGACCCCGAGCGTCGCATCCCACCCAAGATTGGTGTGACCGTAGTCGGCGGCGGCAGGGAGCAGGCTGGCTCCGGGAGCACTCACGAGCTGGGCGGCCCAATGCGATTCGACCCTCGCGCCCTCGAGCTGAGTCGGTAGGACCGACCCTAGCCGTCGCCAAGTCAAGGCGCTTCCACCCCGGCGTACGGCACGCCGGTTAGCTTCGCGATGTCGGCGCTCCAGGTGGCGAGATCGTCGAGAACGAAATCGCTCAAATGCGCACGACCGCAGCCACGCGCGAGCACTTTCATCAGCTCGACCGTCGCCGTGAAGTAGTTGGCGAGCTGTTGCGCCGACTTCTCGATTTGAAGCCGGGCACGCAAGTCTTCGCGCTGGGTCGCGATGCCGACGGGGCAGTTGTTGGTGTGGCAGGCTCGCATACCGAGACAGCCGATCGCCTGCAGGGCGGAGTTGGAGACGGCGATCGCGTCTGCCCCGAGAGCGAGCGCCTTCACGAAGTCGCTCTCGGTTCGGAGCCCACCGGTGATGACGAGGGTCACATCCGAACGCTCGCGAGCGTCGAGATGCCGCCTCGCGCGCGCCAGCGCTACCATGGTCGGCACGGAGATATTGTCTCTGAAGATGTTCGGGGCAGCGCCGGTCGCGCCACCTCGCCCATCGAGAATGATGTAATCCGCGCCGGCTTCGAGCGCGAACTGGATGTCGTGCTCGATGTGCTGAGCGCTCATCTTGAAGCCGATCGGAATTCCACCCGTGGCCTCGCGCACTTCATCGGCTACCCGGCGGAAGTCTTCGGGGCCGTCCAGATCGGGGAACGTCGCTGGACTGATGGCGGCTTGCCCGGCTTCGAGGCCTCGGACCTCGGCGATCTCCGCGGTGACCTTGTTGCCGGGCAAGTGCCCGCCGGTGCCGGTCTTCGCGCCCTGCCCTGCTTTGAAATGAAACGCCTGGCTCTTCTTCACCTTGTCGAGGCTCCAACCGAATCGACCGGAGGCAAGCTCGTAGAAGTAACGGGAGTTGTTGGCCTGCTCGTCGGGCAGCATCCCTCCCTCGCCCGAGCAGATCCCAGTGCCCGCAAGCTCGGCGCCAGTCGCGAGCGCGACTTTGGCCTCCCGGCTGAGCGCGCCAAAGCTCATGTCGCTAACGAACAGAGGGATCTCGAGACGAAGAGGTTTGTTGGCGTTCGGACCGATGACGACGTCGGACCCAATTGGCGTGTCGCCGAGTAGCGGCTTGTGCGCCAGCTGCGCGGTCAGGATCAAGACGTCGTTCCAGGACGGAAGCTCCTGCCGTGGAACTCCCATCGCGGAGACAGGACCGTCGTGCCCAACGTTCTTCAGGCCATTGCGCGCGAGCTCCTGGATGTGCCGGTTGAACGGCTCGACGGGCGTCCCGTGCAGATCCGCGTAGAGGCCGAGGTAAGCGTCGCGTTCGTAGGGCTGGGGTGACTTCTCGGCCCAAGAGCGGATTTCCGACTCGTCGACGAGCACGGTGTCCGCATCCGGGTCGATCCACGCCTGAAACTTCTGAAGCACCTCGGTGTTGTTGTAGGAGCTCACGCCGGTGTCGTAGCGGTAGTCCCAGCCGTGAAGCCCGCAGATGAGGTTGTCCCCCTCGACGCGGGCATCGGCCATCAGAGCGCCACGGTGCAAACAGCGACCGTAGAGAACGGACACCTCGTCATCGTATCGGAGCACGACCAGGTCGACGCCGGCTATCAAGGCATAGGTCGGCTTACGGTCTGGGAGCTCGCTCCATTTGGCAAGCGCGACCTTTTTTGGTGTTCGAATCTGGGTGACGGTCATGATCAATCTGACCACGGCTTGGGCCCGCGGTGCAAGGGGCGTACGCGGGGACGGATCGGTTGTTACCTCTGGACTTCAGCTACGCATCCGAAGTGGGTGCTCCATGACCTCTCGGTGCTCCTCCGGGCAGCTATCCGCATCCGTTGCGATGGCGCCGTACCGACGCGCCAAGGGCGAGGCGGACACGCCGTGTGCGACGACGCTGAGGAGAACGGTGAGCATGACGAGTTGAAAGACCAGCGCTTCGTTTGCGAGCTCGGCCTCGTCGAGCACGAGGATTCCAAACAGAATCGAGGCCAGCCCTCTCGGGCCGAACCAACCGATGAAGAGGACGGTCGGCAGGCGGAGTCCCGTCCCAAGCAGTGCGATCGCCACCGGGACCATTCGGATGACCGTCAAGCTGAGGAGCGAGTAGGCGAACGCTTTCCAGGACGCCATCTCCAAGGCCGGCATAGCGAAGCTCACACCGAAGGCGAAGAACACGAGGAGCATCAAGAGTTGCCCCTCTGCTTCGAGAAAGTCGTACAACCACTGACAACGGTCTCGCGTCAACTGTCCGAGCGTCATGCCGGCGACGAACGCAGCGATGAAGCCGTTGCCCCCGACCTGCTCGGCGCAGGCGAACGCCAGCAAGGCGAGAGCCAAGCCAGCAAGGCGCTCGAACGGTGGCTCCATCCATCTTCTCGCCGCCGAGCGGCTCAGGAGCGCATTGCCGGCCCAGGCCACCGCAATACCGACCAGCGGGCCCAAGGTCACCTGCATAGCCGCGAATCGCGCCCAGTCCGAGGCCGAACGACCTGTCTCCGCGCTCATACTCGCAAGCGCGGCGAGCACGAGCACGGCCGGGAGGACGATGCCGTCGTTTAGCCCACTCTCTACGTTCAGCGCCTGACGGACGCGGGTCGGAACCGCCGGGTCGCTGACCACCGCCTGGCCCAGAGCAGCGTCTGTCGGTGCGAGGACAGCGCCGAGCACGGCCGCCTCGAGCCAGCCTAGCTCTGGGAAGAGCCACTTCGCGGCGAGGCAGCCGAGCAGGATCGTGAGGGGCATTCCGATGACCAGAAGGCGCACAGGCAGGCCTAGCTCGCGGCGGAGGGCGCTGAGATCGATCCGCGCTGCGTCTCCGAAGAGCACCAGTATCAGGGTGAGCTCGGCGAGGATGTGCATGACGCCCTGCTCTACGCCCAAGTCCAGCCAACCGAGTCCCCAGGGGCCAAACAGAACGCCGAAGCCGACGAACACCAGGGGCGGCGTCAGGGCAGAGTCCGCCAAGCGCCTCGATACGAGGCCGAAGCCGAAGACCGAGCACGCGACGAGGATGAACGCGGTCGTACTCATCGCTTAGATTAGCAACGGGTCTGCCAGGATCTCCACGGTTGCGGGCCCTTCGTGAGCCAAGGCCTCGGCAAGCGCGCCTTCGAGCTGCTCGGCCGACGTGACTCGAAGCCCCAAAGCACCGCAGAGCTCTGCGTACTCCGAGAAACTCGGGTTGTGGAGCGACGTTTGCCAGACGTCGTAGTCGGCGCTCCGCTGTTCTTTGCTGATCTTACCGAGCTCGCCGTTGTTGAGCAGGACGTGAGTGATGTCCATGCCGTACTTCACCGCCGTCGTGTACTCCGCCATGTATTGCCCGAAGCCCCCGTCCCCGGTGATCGCGATGACCTTCCGGCCGCTGAATCGCGGGTCGTCTTCCTGGGTGGCTGCCCAGGCGCCCATCGCTGCCGGATAGCCGAACCCGATCGAGCCAAGGTAGCCGCTCATCAGCACGGATTGGCGCTTGCACTCGAAATAGCGGCCGAACGAGTAGGTGTTGTTTCCGACATCGACGGCGATAATCGCGTCCTCGGGTGCGGTGGCGCCGAGGGCTTGGAAAACCGCGGCGGAGTGAACGCCGCCGCCTTCGACCTCCCGAAGCCTCCGCTTCTTTTCTTCTCGCCAGATTCGCCAACGCTCGGCCACGTCGGGCCGCTGGTCAACCGGGGTGGCCGCCCCCAGGCTGTCGCTCATCAGGCCCGCGGTCACACCGATTTCGCCCAAGACCGGAACCGTAACCGAATGAAAACGACCGAGCGTCATCGGGTCGTAGTCAACCTGGATGATCGGCTTGTAGCTCGTGATGCCAGTGTGATTGCTGAAGCTCGCGCCGAAGACGACGAGCAAGTCGGCCTCGTTCATGAACCAGCTCGCGACCGGCGTCCCGCTTCGCCCGAGCACACCACAGCCGAGCGGATGGTCGTCGGGGATGAGCCCCTTTCCTTTGAACGTCGTCATCACTGGAGCGTTGAGTTTCTCCGCTAAGGCGATGACGGGCTCCATGACGAAGCGCGCACCGTGTCCCACGATGAAGACCGGGCGCTCCGCCTCCTCAATCCTTCGGACCGCATCTTCGAGTGCGCTCGCCGGCGGCATGACCTCGCGGGATGCGACGCGGCCCTCGGGTGTTCCGGCCTTGGAGTCCGGGGCGTCCACGACCTGCACGTCGTCCGGCAGGACGATGTGCGAAACACCCTGCTCTAGGATCGCATGCTTGCAGGCGAGACTGCTGATCTCAGCAAAGTTCGAGTCCTTGGCGGCTACCGCAGTGTACTTCGCCACACCACCGAAGGCGGCGGCCAAGTCGACTTCTTGGAAAGCGCCGCGGCCGATGAGCGTCGTAGGAACCTGCCCCGTCAGTGCGAGCGCGGGCGCGCGATCGACGTGCGCGTCCCACAGCCCCGTCAGCAGGTTGGTGGCACCCGGCCCGGCAATGGTGAAGCACGCCGCGGGACGCCCCGTGAGCTTTCCGTACGCCGACGTCGCGAAGGCCGCGGCGCCTTCGTGCCGGATGCCGAAATACCCAAGCGCCCCCTCCGCTTCCTGGCGGCGCATCGCGTCCGCGAATCCGAGATTCGAGTGCCCGACCATGCCCCAAATCCAGCGCACCCCCCAGTTGACGAGCGTCTCGACCATGACGTCGCTGCTCGTCCGCGAGTGGACCTCTTCCTCGGGAAACGAGACGTACACGCCGTCGTCGCGCACTTCGACGGGGAACGTTTCGACGCCGTCGTCGAAGCCTCCGGGCGGCTTGCCCGTCAGAGGATGAAAATCCCAACCGTGCCAGGGGCATCGAAGCCATCCATTCTCGATTGAGCCCTCGCCAAGGGGCCCGCCCTGATGCGGGCACTTGTTGTCCATGGCGGCGAACTGCCCCTCAAAACGTGTCAGGCAAAGCGTCCGATGCTTGCACGTGACCGGCTTGACCCGCCCTTCCGGCAGCTCTTCCAGTTCCAGAACCTTGAGCCACACCGCACTCTCGCTGCCCATTCAAACGCCTTTCGCGAAGACCGAATCGTTTCACGATCAGTCAGCGAATGTAAAGGACGCTCGGTTGCAGCAAATGTTACAGGCTACCCGCGAGGCGCTCGATTTCTTCGGCGCCTGGGTCATCCTGCTCGAGGAGCTCTGCTGCATCTTCCTCGCGCAGCCGCATCACGCCGACCTTCTCGGGATGAAGCCCCTGCATGCCGGAATAGAACTCGCGGATCTTGTCCATGTCGGCCGTGTAATCCCCGGTGAGCTCGATCGCCGGGCCAATTCCAGTGACCTTCTTGCCGAAGTCGAGAAAAGACAGGACCACAGGCACATTGGCGCCGCGGGCGATGTGATAGAAGCCTGACTTCCAGTAGTCCACATGCGAGCGGGTACCTTCGGCGGGAACCATCAAGACCAGAGACTCATTGTTCGCGAAATGCTCGACCATCTGTCCGACGACACCGCCAGGCCGGTGGCGGATGATCGGAATCCCGCCGAGCGCCTTGAAGAACGGACCGAATGGCGCCTTGAACAGGGTGTGTTTCCCCATCCAACGAACCGGAATGTCGTACACGAAGGCCGCAGCCAGCATGAAGGGCATGTCCCAGTTCGAAGTGTGCGGCGCAGCGATGATCACGTAGCGATCGACCGGGGGTCGTTCGCCGCGTTTCTCCCAGCCCGCCACCCGAAGGAACGTGTTGCCTATCCATCGCTTGATCATTGGTTTTCCGCTTCCTCTTGCCTTTTTTGCTGTATTGCAGAAGCAGGAGCGGGTTACGAGAAATGGCTTGAACGGTGACAGAACTTTTACAATCGCGCGGTCTGACCTCGCCGTTGCCGACGTCAGACCGGCGTCACCTCGACCCAGATCCCGTTCAGCTTCGCCATCCCGGAGAAATACTCGAGCGCGTCGGACCCGTCGGCCGCTAGCAGATTCACGTTCGCTCCCTCGGTCTTGCTGGCCACAGTCAAGCCATCCGCGTCCTGGTGGCCCCAGCCATGCGGGAGCGCCACGGCGCCGACCATCATCTCATCCGTGAGCTGAACCGGCACACGAATCGCCGCCACGCTGCTTCGAACCTCGACCATGGCGCCGGATTCGACTCCCGCGCTCTCGGCGTCTCGGGGATTCATGTACAGGTAGTTCGTCGAGCGCTTTCCTTTTACGAATCGCGGGAAATTGTGCATCCAGCTGTTGTGGCTGTGGTGCTCGCGCTTGCTGATCAGCTTGAGCTTCTCGCGTCGGCTGAGCTCCTCTTCGAACCGGGGCTCGAGCGCGACCGCAGCCTCGACGAATTCCTCGGGGCCGAGATCGAGCAAACCGTCGTCGGTCACCACGCGCTTCCCGAGGAAGTCGCCCCCCCGGTTTGGCTCGAGCAAGCGTCCGTGCGCATCTGCCCGCAAACCGCCGAGCGAGCCGAGGCCGAACACTCGGGCCATCAACGCGAGCATGCGCCTCGGCGTGAAGCCGAGCCGACGACCCAATAGCGGAACACGATCGAGACCCATCCAGGTGCTGAAGAACCCGCTAACCAGTCGAGAACCAAACAGCTTGGAACCACAGGCGCGCGCAAGCTCCAACAGAATCATGGTTTCGTCGCGCTGCTCCGCCTCGAGGGGCAGAAGCGCATCGGTGTATTGGGCATATGGGATCGGTTGGACCCCCATCAACGACTGAAAGACGAACGGCAAATCCGCGCGCTGCAAAGCGCTGGTGCCGGGAAGAATGTAGTGCGCGAGGTTGGCGGTCTCGTTTCGAAAAATGTCGATCACGACCAGAAGCTCGAGCTCTTTCAAGGCTTGCTCGAGGCGTCCGTTTGCGTTCGGGACAGTCAGCAACGGATTCCCGGCGATGCAGAAGAGTGCCTTTATCTGCCCATTGCCCGGCGTGAGGATCTCGTCGGCCATCAAGCCTGCCGGAAACGTATCCGCAACCGAAGGCAGCCGACCGATTCGCGAAAGATCCTTGCGCATGGTGCGGCCGCCTTTACGCGCATGCTTCGGGAAGTCCTTGATGTAGCCGTGGCCGACGAGCGTCCCACCGAGGCGGTCGAGGTTGCCGGTGATCGCGTTGATCGACTCCTGAATCCAGTAAGCCAAGGTCCCTTGACTCCCCTGGTTGACCCCGGTCGACAAATGAAGCGCCGCACCATCGGCACCGAGGTAGGCATCCGCCATTTCGCGGAGCTGCTCGGCGGAGACCCCCGTGACGCTGGCGGTTCGTTCTGGCGGCCAAGGGGCAGACACGGTCCGAAGCCCATCGAGCCCCTTCATGTGCTTTCGAACCAGCTCGTGGTCGACCGCGTCCCGCGCGATCACCTCGTGCAGGAAGCTGAGAAGGAAATAGACGTCGGTATCCGGACGAATGAACACCTGGGTCCCGAGCTGCTTCGCGGTCTCAGTGCGGCGTGGATTGACGTTGAACACATGGCCGCCGCGCTCCTCGATGGCGCGCAAGCGCCGTACCGGATTCGGAAGCTGCACGAAGCTCCCGCGAGAAACGGCTGGATTCGTTCCGATCAGGATCAGGCACCGCGTGCGATCGACGTCGGGAAACGGTTGAATGAACGGAAAACCATAGACACGCTCGGCGGCGGCGAACTTGTTGTTGCAGTCTTGCGACCCCGTCTGAAACAGATTGCGCGAACCCAGACCTTGCAGGAAGGCCGCCGTGAGTATCGGCGGCATCACACTGAACGAGATCGGATTCCCGAGGTATGCAGAGACGGAGTCGCCTCCCTCCTCGGAGACGAGCTTCCGCACCTTCGCTCCGATTTCCGAAAGCGCTTGCTCCCAACTGATCTCCTCGAACCGATCGCCGACGCGCTTCAGGGGAGTGCGCAGCCGATCTGGAGAGTGGTGAATCTCGTGGTAGCGAAGCCCTTTGATACAGGAATAGCCCTTGCTGACTACGTGATTGGCGTCTGGCTCGATGGCGACGACACGGTCATCTTCGATAGTGGCCGTGAGTCCGCAACTCGCTTCACAAATGCGGCAAAACGTAGTCTCGGTTCGGCTGGTCACGGTGGCAGAGGGTGCCAGGCGAAGGTCGAGACGACAAGTGTGGTGGAACCGAGGAGCGGTTTGCTGCTACATCGGCGCGAGGAGGCGATGCGAATGAAAAAGCTTTTCTTGTTCTGGGCCTGTGTGGCAGCCGTCGCACTCGGCTGCAGCGGCGAAGGCAGCGAAAGCAGCGCGGGAACGGGGGGCGCTGGCGGTGAAGGCGGCGCTGGCGGAGGCGAACCGAAGTGCGCGACCCCGGAGGAGATGATTCGCTGCGACAAGGTGCTCAACATCGCACACCGAGGGGGCCGGCGAATTCGGCCAGAGCACACCATCCTCGCCTACGACCAGGCGCTAGAGGACGGAGCGGATATCCTCGAGCTGGACGTTCACGAAACGAGCGACGGGATGCTCGTCGTGATGCATGACGACACGGTGGACCGCACGACCGATTGCAGCGGCCTCATCAAGGAGATGACGTTCGAAGCGCTCCGCGAATGCGATGCCGGCTACGAGTTCAGCCGGGACGACGGAGAGACGTTCCCCTACCGTGGAACGGGCCTAGTGGTGCCTACCATGGAGGAAGTGTTCGATCGCTACCCCGGCACGGCCTTCGTCATCGAAGTCAAGCAGTCCGACCCGTCGATCGTCGACCACTTCGTGGAGGTGATTCGGGAGCACGGGGTCGAGGACAAGATGACAGGCTCGGCGTTCTCGAACAGCTTGCTCCTCGAGCTCCGCGCGGCGGCTCCGGAGATCCCGACGAACATGGGCACCGGGGAGACTGTCATCTTCTGGGGGAACTCGTTCAGCGAACACGACCCGGAGTACGTGCCGCCCGCCGAGTACCTTCAAGTCCCGATGCAGTTCAACGTCGGTGACCGCGTCGTCGACGTCCTGCATCCGGGCTTCGTCCCACGCGCCCACGACCTCGACATGTTCGTGCACGTTTGGACCATCAACGATGAAGAAGAGATGCGTTTCCTGATCGAGACTCATGGAATCGACGGCATCATGACGGACGACCCACCGCTTCTGAGCAAGGTCATCAAGGAGCTCGGCGCCGGCGACTGAGCCTGCCCGCGACTTTGATCCCGGGCTACGCGTTCGGGAACTTCTCGACGAGCAGCGCAAGGGCGTCGTGCGTCGTGAGAATGCCGATGATCTTGATGCCTTCAACGACGATTGCGGAGCCATACTTGTGCTCGAGCATCTCATTCAGGACGGTGAAGAGCGGAGTGTCCTTGGAAACTGTGTACGCCTCCTGGGTCATGGCTTCTTCGACCGTCGTGGCGTCGGGGTTCACTTCGTTGAGTCCGGCGATCATGCCCAGGTCTCGGTCGCTGACGATGCCGTAGAGCTCTCCCCCGTGCAGCACGGGCAAGTGGCGGATCCCGTATTTCTGCATGAGCTTCTGCGCAAACGTGATCGTTTGCTCGCTGCCCACGGTGTGGGGCATCGAGGTCATGAAATCGGCGATCGGAGCGGTCGTATCCATGGGCAGTCCTCTACCACAGTCAGGCGGTTCCGCCACGATCCACATCGCCAGGGCGGCCGATTTTGCGGCGAATCTGGGTGATTATCCGGAGGCCCTGGCTGACCACGACGGGAACAAAGCTGAGCGTCAGCACCCGCACCCAGCCCTCCTTCCTCGGCTCCTCGGTGCCCAGGACCGCAGACGGGATGGACACGTAGACCGCGGCGATTAGGAGCCCGACGCACAGGACGACCGCCGCCCAGATCCAAGGATTCCGGGTCACTTCATTGGAGAAGAAACCCGAGCCCCGCGAGAACCGCTTCGGGCGCACCGTCGACGATGACGCGCGTCGCTTAGCGGAATCGAAATCGGGGTCGGATCGTCGGCACCGAGCTCGGTTTCCATCCCCGTGCTCACGCCGAACGCCGACTTCGCTTTCGCTCAGACCGTCGGACGCACGAATCCGCAACGTTCGCAGGACCTGGTCATGATCCATGGACCATACCGATGGAACGGGGGCTGACACGATGACCGGCGCGGAGTGTAGCCCGCCGAAAACCGCCCTGCGCGAAAAAGAGGACTGCGCGCCAATCGTGCGTTTTCACCTTGCTGGGCGAAGAATCTGCGCCCCATCGGGCCAGAACGCCCGTGAACTTCGCCCGACGCCATTGGCACGTTCGGTGCAGCGCTGGTATCACTCCGGACCCCCGTAAAGGAGTCGACCATGAGCGCGGACGAAGCTGAAAAGACCATCAAAGAAGAGTTGCAAGAGACTCGCGACGACCTCAAGCGAACGGCCGATGAGATAAAGGTGAAGCTGCATCTCGCCGGCATGGACGCGAAAGACGCCTGGAAAGATCTCCAGCCCCGACTCGAAGACTTCGAGCGTCGCTTCGACGCGAAAGCCGACGAGGTGAGCGACGAGCTCAAGGCGTTGGGAACCGACATCAAGGCGCGCCTCGCCAACATCAAGTCGAAGCTGACCTGACGCCTTTCGGCGCGAGCTCGTCTGTCAGACAGATCTAGGCGGGCCGATCGGTTTGCTCCCGGACGACGAATACGCTGCACGGAGCATGTCGAACGGTGGCCTCGGCGACGCTGCCTAGGAGGCGGCGCAAGACGCCGGTGCGCCCATGCGAACCGAGCACGATGAGGCTCGCGTTCGTTTCATTTGCGATCTTGCAGATCTCGACCGAAGGATGCGAGCTCGGGATGGCGTCGTATTGCACGTCGGTGTCGGCCAGGTGACCGAAGTATCTGCGGCGGGCTTCCTTGAGCTGCTGCATCGAGCTGTCGTCCCAGGCTTCGCGGTCCCCGTCGAGGACCGGCCCTCCTCCTGGGAGCTTCGCGCGCTTCGGATCGTAAACGTGGATCATGAACACGCGGGTGCCGTCGCGGTTCGCGATGTCGGAAGCCCTTTGGAGCGCAAGCTCCGAGCACGATGAGAAGTCGGTACAGACTACGATGATTGGTTTCATTTTCTCGGGGCTGGAAAGTGCCCGAGCCGTTCGCTGCTTGCAAGAGGCACCGATTACCTAGCCAGCGATTTCTCTCGCCTAGAAGTAACCATCAGCAATTACGGGATCTTGCGCAAAGGTCACCGGCGGAGATCCCGGCTAACCCCCGGTGCGAATACCGCTCAATGCAGCTTCAGGAGGACCTTGCCAGCCCTTCCCGGCCGCCGCGCATGCTCGAGCGCTGCCTGCAGCTGGTCGAGTCTGTAGGTTTGCGCGACCGACGTTGCGAGCGTGCCGTCCCCGATGAGCTTGGCGGTCTGGCGCACTAGCCTCAGTCGCTGAAGCAGCGTTCGCTCGGCCAGGAAAGCCGCCAGGTAGAACCCTTCGATGCTCGTCATTGGCATCATGATGTCCCGCGGCGGCAAGGAGATCGGTTCTCGGCTCAAGGTGCCGTAGCAGACCATCCGGCCACCCGGACGGAGCGCTCGAATCGCTTCCGAACCGGTAGCGCCCCCAACGCAATCGAGCACAGCGTCGACGCCCCCCGGCGCGACGCCCCGGACCACGTCGAGCATGTCTTCGTCTTCCAGGGCGACGACGTATTTGCTGTCACCCTGCTTCAGGCGCTCGGCTCCGGCGCGACTCCGCACGATGTCGATGACTCGGAAGCCGTCGATGCGAGCGAGGTTTCTCACCATCTGGCAAAGCGCCGACCCAGCAGCCGTCTGCAAGAGCACTGCCCCTCGAGGGACTTGCAGCACCTGTCGCACCAGCACGAGCGCGGTCAGCGGGTTGACGAAGAAAGAGCAAGCCTGGGCGTCACTCAGTGACCGGGGTACGGGAAATGCGCGACGGGCATCGATCAGTGTCTGCTCCTGCCACGTACCATTCGGAGGACCGCTCACGACGGCCACGCGCTTGCCGACCAAACGACCGCCGAGAAAACCTCCGCCGGACTCCTCCACGACCCCGACGCCTTCCACCCCCAGCGCGTACGGCGGCCGAGTGAACGGCTCGGATGATGAGGGGCTGTCCGTGGGCCGGTCGGCTCCCCGGTTCCAGATCAGCCGAGCAAAGGAGCGCTCGTAGATACCATCCATGTAATTGAAGTCCGACGGATTGACCGGCGCCATACTCATGCGGACCCTGACTTGCCCCGGCCCCGGTCGAGGGACTGGAACGTCGCGCACCTCGACCGCGCGCGGATCTTCGGTAAACGAATCGATGCGTACGGACTTCACCGCTAGCTCCCCTTCGGACCGCTGAGCCCGCTCGGCATGGCGAACGGCCAATTGGAATCGACCGTACCGCCATCGACTTCGAGGACCTTTCCGGTGACCCAACTGCCCGCCTCGGAGAGCAAGTACAGCGCCGCCGCCCCGATGTCCTCTACCGTTCCGAGCCGCCGAAGCGGCGTCAGGTCTTCCATCTGCTTGGCCAGCGACGCATCCGCGGTGACCATCGCCAGAGCGTCGGTCTGCGTGGCCCCGACGGCGATGGCGTTGACGCGAACATGCGGCGCCCATTCGTGCGCCAGGAGACGCGTCATGTGGGCCATCGCTGCCTTCGCGGTCCCGTACGCAACGAACCCATTGTCGACCAGATGCGAAAGCCCCGAAGTGATGTTCACGATGGCCCCGTGCCCACGCTCCGCCATCGAGGGCGCCAAAGCGCGCGACATGTGGAGGGCGGTGGTCACGTTGAAGTTGAACGCCTTGTTCAGCTCGTCATCGGTGCATTGGAGCGCCGGACCGGGAAGTGTACCCCCGGCGTTGTTGACCAAGAAGTCCACGCCGCCGAATTCCTCGAGCGCGCGCTCGACCAGCCAATCGAGTTGCTCGGGAACGAGGACGTCGGTGGGCACCACCAGCGCACGCCCCCCGTTCTTCTCGACAATCGAAGCGACCTCCTGAAGCGTCGGCTCCCGTCTTGCGGCGAGAACGACGTTGGCCCCGGCCTCCGCAAGGGCGATCGAAATCCCGCGGCCGATTCCACGACCGGCGCCCGTCACGACGGCGACTCGGCCGTCCACCTTGAAGCGATCCAAAATCATATTCGAACTATCTCCGGCGCGTACTCTCGGGCATTGGGCCACGTTTCGCAACGGTTGACCTTCTCCTACCGCTCTCGTAGCTTCCCCCGGGATGACCTATTGCGTTGCGGTCAAAGTCGATGAGGGCCTGGTTTTCGTATCGGACTCCCGCACGAACGCAGGGGTCGATCACATCAGCACGTACGCGAAGATGCACACCTTCGGTGGCGAGGGGACCCGATTCTTCACGCTCCTGAGCGCAGGCAACCTCGCGACGAGTCGCGCCGTCGTGACGCGGCTCCGGCACGATATCCAGGACGACGCCAAGCCCAGCTTGGCCACGGTCAAGCACCTCACGGACGCCGCCGACTACATCGGTCGCATCAGCCGGGAGGAACAGCAGAAACACAACAAGCGCGTCAAGAACGAGCAGTTTCGCGCCGGCGCAAGCTTCATCCTCGGAGGCCAGATCCAAGGCGGCCCGCATTCGATTCTCCTCATCTATCCCGAGGGCAACTACATCCCCGTGTCGCGCCACTCGCCGTTTCTACAGATCGGCGAAGACAAGTACGGCAAACCCATCCTCGATCGGATCATCGACCGGGACCTCAGTCTCGAGTTGGCCGGCCGCTGTGCCCTGGTCTCGATGGACTCCACAATGCGAAGCAACGCGAGCGTCGGCCCTCCGATCGACCTCCTGCTCTACTCCGCCGGCACACAGCGCCCGGGAAGCCAGGTGACCTTCGGCGAAGACGACGACTACCTGCGAGAGCTTCGCCGCGGCTGGCAGGAGAGCCTCAAGTCTGCCTTCATCAAGCTTCCAAAGCTGCCCCTGCCGGCGGGCTCGGTGCGGCTCGTCGACGGCTAGCCCTTCGAATCCTCGCCAGATTGGCGGCGAAGGTCGAGGGTGTAGAAGCTCTCGCCGTGGTACTCGGGCTCGCGAGGCGCCCTGGTCGCACCCAGGTTCTCCGTGGAGGGTCGCCAACGCGCCTCCCGCCTCGCGAGCGCTTCGGCCGCGTCGCCAGGCCAGTCATCGTAGATCGCGGCATCCGGGTTCCAGAAATAGTACTCTGCGGATGCGAGCACCCGGTTCGAAGCGTCGACGATCTCGATGTCGAGGGGGGACTGAACCGAAATGTGCGGGTGGAACGCCGGCCAGCCACTTGCCGACTTGTACCGAACGCCCCCAACGAGCGACCCATCGAGCTCGCGAAGCGATAACTGCGTTCCATTGACCAGCACGCGGAACCCGTCCAAGGCTGAACCGTCCGCAAACGAGATCTCGATACGATCGGTCGAATTGTCGACGACGCGAGATGTGGTGCCGCCATCGGCTATTTCGGCCATCAGCGGCCAGGGCTCGAGCGCTTGGCGAACGAGCAGCTCGAAACCCTCGAGGGGAAAACGCCCGAGCACCGGGAAGCGCTGCTCGAGGAACGGCCGCAGCCAGTCGCGCTCGAACGAAAGAGCGGCATCAGCGAGCTCCGCGCAAATCTCACCGAGATCCTGCCAGAGAAACGCGGGCAACATGTAGGCGTCGTGTAAGCGCGGGCCCCAGCGGATGAGCGGACCCTCGCATGGTTCGGTTGCGAGCATGGAAAGGATGGCGCGGACGAAGAGCGCAGCCAACGACTGCTGCCCGACATCCGCGACGGTCTCGAACGCGCGGAGCTCGATCAGTCCCTGAAGACCCGTCGGGGAATC
Source organism: Polyangiales bacterium (assembly GCA_048550275.1). Lineage (GTDB taxonomy): Bacteria > Myxococcota_A > Polyangia > Polyangiales > Houyiibacteriaceae > SG8-38. The sequence continues at coordinate 8,280 of JBLYYU010000463.1, read as the reverse complement.
GTAGTTCCAGAGCTTGTCGAGACAGATCTCGGCGCGATGGGTGTTGCCTCCACTGTCGGTCATGAGGTTTCGAAAGAGGCGGTCGAGGAATCCTCGATCCGGAAGCTCGTCCAGGGAATCGACGCCGAGGCAGGCTGTCTCGAGCTCGTAGAGCTTGCCCGTGAGCGTTTCGTCTGCCCGGGGGGCCTGGGAGCCGGGGCCGACGTACTGTCCGGAGAAGAAATAGCTGAGCGCGGGGTGCCGCTGCCAGTATCGAATGACGCTGGCGAGCAGGTCGGGCCGCTGGAAGAACGGGTTCTCGTCGAGGGTCGGGCCGCCAAAAAGCACGTGTGCGCCGCCACCGGTGCCTTGAATCTGCCCGTTCAAGTGCCGTCGCGAGGTATGGAGCTCCTCTCGCGCCGCGGCGTCGGTGATGCGGCGTAGCTGCCGATCGTAGTCCGTCCACGAACGAACCGGCGGCAGGTTCACCTCGAGCACCCCAGGGTCGGCGGCGAGCCCGAGCACGGTGAGACCCTGCCCATCGGTCGGCCGATATCCACAGAACACCAATCCCCGGAGGTCAGCCGCCGACGCTAGACGCGCGATCACTTCGAGGAGCTCCGTGAACGGCCCGAAATCCAGCGGAGGAATGAAGACGTGAAGCGCGCCGTCGACGACCTCGACGGTCAGGACCCGGCGCAAGTGCCGCTCGTCGAGCTCCGAAAACGGAAGGCGAAGCCCAAGGGGGCTCTTTCCTGGAACCGTCAAGACGGGCTCGAGCTCGGAATACGGCCAGTCGTCGGAAGTCCAACCAGCCTCGCCCCAGTCGAGCGGCAGCGCCCAGCCGCGCGGGAGCTCCGGCGCATCTCGTTCGACGCAGGGCAGAGCGTGCTTCCGAAGACCGAGCTCGAGCGCAAGCGCCTCCATGAGCTCTCTCGCGTCGTCGGCGCTGTTCGGGCCGGGGTCGGCGTCGAGAAGAAGTCGACCCGCCTGCGGCCAGAGCGGTACGCCGTCGTCGCGATGCATCGTCAGCACGACCCAGCGTGGAAGAGGCTCCCCCGGGTACTGCTTGCCGTAGATTTGCATCACCAGCGCGCCCGGGTAGAGCTCGTCGAGGAGCCGAGCCGCCAGCCTCCTCGCGTAGCCGAGCTTCTCGGGCCCGAGGGCTTGTTGGTTCCACTCGGGAGCCCGCGGAACCTCGGGAATGAAGGTCGGTTCTCCACCCATCGTGAGCGTCAGGCCCTGCTTCTCGAGCAGCGCCTCGGCCGCGCGGGCCAGCTCGTCGACGCTGGGTTTCACGTGGCGCCCGTGATGTTCAATGTGACCCGCATCTCGGAACGTACGCCTCCCACATGGAAGTAACGGCCTTGGATCGGGTTCACCCAGTCCGGCCGATTGGCCACGGCGGACGGCAGAAAACGATGGTCCGTCAAGATTCCATTCGTCGGGTCGAAGCCGCGCCAGCCCGCGCCGGGCAGATACACCTCGGCCCAGGCGTGCATCGACCCTGCCGCGCGATTGAACCCCACGGTCCCCGCCGGTGGTGTCGGCTCGTACAGATATCCGCTGACGAAGCGCGCCGCGAGGCCGAGCTGCCTGCTCGTGGCGACGAAGAGCTCGGCCAGGTCTCGGCAGGAGCCCTTCCCGAGCTCGAGGGTTTGATTCGCGGTCTGCGTGCCCTCCTCGTCGCGTCGCTCGTAGGCGATCCGCCGATGGATCGCGAGGTTCAAATCCGTCAGGAAAGAAATCGTGTCCCTGCGTTGCTCCGACGCGCCCAACGCGTCTCGCGCCCAGTCCAAGATCCGCCATCGCTCGGACTCCTCTTGGTCGAGGAATGGGCGAAGCGCGCTCTTCTCCCGCTCGTCGTAGCTGAAGGGGAACTCCCGCGCTCGCGCTTCGAGAATGAAGTCGAACGGATTCTCCTCGGCCACATTGAAGTCCATAAGGCAATGAAGCGAAAGCGCCGAAGCCTCGGCAACCCCGAAGCTGGCGACCGCGACGACGTTGTTGAAGCAGTCGCGCACCCAGCGAACTCTGGACTCGGGCTGCGATTGCAGCGAGAACGATCGCACATGGATCGTCTGGCTCTCACGCGGCCGCAGAAACAGCGAATGCTCGCCGAATCCGACGGGTCTCTCGTACCGATACTCCGTCAGATGGTCGACCGAGATCTTCATCAGTTCCGGAGTAGCAGGTTTCTCGGGCCAAGGTGATTTCCATCCCGTTTCTCGGGTATGTCTAGGTTGCAACATCGTCCGAAGTGCTGCGTGCGAAGCTGCGAAACACGTGCGCGGACGGTACTCTTGCGGAGTCGTGAAAAACGTAATTCGCTTTCCCACACAGATTCGCGCGGCTTCGACCGTCGACCACGAGGGGGTACGGTACCGAACGATTCACGGCTACCGCCGAGCGTTCGTCTTGGCCGGTGAAGGTCCCGCCGTCCTGCTGATCCACGGTATCGGGGACAGCTCGGAGAGCTGGCGGGAGCTGATTCCCAGCCTGGCCCGTCACCACACCGTCATTGCCCCCGACCTCCTCGGCCACGGTGATTCCGACAAGCCGCGGGCCGACTATTCGATCGGCGCCTACGCGAACGCCATGCGTGACCTGCTCAGCGTGCTCGACATCGATCGCGTGACCGTGGTCGGCCATTCGCTCGGAGGCGGGGTGGCGATGCAATTCGCCTACCAGTTCCCCGAGCGCTGCGAACGGCTGGTCTTGATCAGCACGGGCGGGGTGAGCCACGAGGTGCATCCTGCCCTGCGATTCGCCTCGGCGCCCAACGCCGACATGTTCCTGCCCCTTCTCAGCGCTCCCGGCGCGCGCACGATCGGCAAAACCGCGCTGCGAATCCTCGACGCGCTCGAGACGAACATCGGCCGCGACGCCGAGCAACTCGCGCGGGTCTTCGACGCCCTCCCCGACGCCGCGGCGCGACGCGCATTCGTCCGTACGCTTCGGGCGGCCGTCGACTGGCGCGGGCAGGCAATCACGATGCTCGACCGCTGTTATCTCGCCAAGGACATGCCGACGCTCCTGGTCTGGGGGGATCGCGACGGCGTCATTCCCGTCTCTCACGCATACCAGGTGCACGCGGCGATGCCGGGAAGCCGGCTCGAGATCTTCGCGAACACCGGGCACTTCCCTCATCAGAACGACCCCAGACGCTTTCTCCGTCTGTTCCACGACTTCTACAACGGCACCGATGCGTGCCTGCACAGCGCCGAAGAGTGGCGCGCGCTGCTCCGACGCGGCTCTATTGCTGGGCCTGTTGCTGGTCCTGCGCTTCGGCCGGTTGCGCCTCATCTATCCGTGTGACGCGGACCGAGACTTCGAGCCTCTCGCCGTGCCCGCCCGCGTAGAGCGTACCGGCGGTCGGAGTCGCGTCCCGGTAGTTGCGCCCCGCCGCGACGCGGATGTGGTCGAGGTCGACCAGGCAGCCGTTCGTCGGATCGAAGCCGCGCCAGCCGACCGACGGCAGGTAGACCTCCGCCCATGCATGAGATGCTTCGGACTGAATCTGATTGTGATACGTGGCGCCTGTGTGAATGTAGCCGACCCGGTAGCGTGCCGGCACGCCCAGCAGACGCGCCAAGCAGATGAACAGGTTTGCGAAATCCTGACAGACCCCTCGCCGGTCCTGAAACACGTCGAACGCCGAGGTTTCGAAGCTGGTCGAGCCGGGTATGTACTTGAAGTCCCGGTGCAGCGACTCGTTCAAGTCGATCAGGGTCTCCAGAAGATCGTACTCGCGTCGAGCTGCGAAGCTCATCGCAAACCCAGAGAGCTCCCTCAGCTCGGTCTCGGGAAGCTCCGGCGGCAAGAGGAAGGGGTTCATCATCTGACGCTGCCACGGCATCCAGACGAGGGGAATGCTCGTGCTGCGGAGCGAGGAGTGCGTATCGACGTGGTAGGTTCGCACCTTCGATTGCGCCCGAACCCATAGCTCGGTGTACGGCTGGCTGATCTGGAAGCTCAGCACGTGGTTGCCAAACACGTCCTCGTACGAAAATGCTCGGCCCGGCGGAGACACTTCGAGCTTGTACTCGAGCACGTCCTGAGTGAGGTCCCGAACCGGCTGAAGTCGCACGGTGTGCGAGGAGGTCTCGACCGGCGTCTCGTACCGATAGATCGTCTCGTGGGTGACTTCATGCGTGCGCCAACTGCCTTGCGTTGCCCCGAGCGTTGGAAGCCCCGGCGCGGGCATCGAACCTTCGTCGCCGCTGGAGGACGTCACCCTCGGACCTGGCGCCGCGGACGCGGGTCGAGCCGGCATCGACATGCCCGAATCCATGGTAGGCAGGGATGGCGGCGGTGGTGGCGGAATGGTCTCGCCCGTCTCCATGACTTGCCCGCGGCTGATGACTCGCATTTCGCCGGGCGCGAGCTGCATCCAGGCCTCGCCGGAGAGCGGACGCGTCGAGACCACCGTCAACGTGCGGTTCTCGTCCATTGAATTGGACACGTCGAGCTCGAGCAGGTCGGATTCGAGCTTCGTGGACGAGGGCGGCGGCAGCCGCCGAAGGTAGTGCAGGGCATTGAACCCGCCCTGATCGTGGTAAGCGACCACGTGCAGGCCGTCACTCCAGATGACGTTCAGCGTGCCGAGCTCGTTCAGCTTCTGCAGCCAGCTACGCACCGTCTGCCAGCCCGCATCCGAAAGACTCCTCGCGCCGATCGCGCGGACCTGGCCCATCAGCCAGCAGAGCGCGTGCTCGGAGTCGGTGTGTCCGACGGGCTCGAAGCCAAGCCCTTCATCGAGCGGGAGCGCGACGTTCAGGTTCCGTCCGAGGTCGCCGTTGTGGGCGAAGATCCAGTCTCGCCCCGCATGGCTGCGGACGAAGGGATGCGTGTCGGTAAACGAACGGCCGCGGTGAGTGCCGCTATGGCACATGAAGATGCTCGAACGGAAGCGGTCCCAGCGCTGAATCGCCGTCGCAACCGCCATGTCGTACTCGACGTGGGGATCCTTCAGGACCGAGGCGCCTACGCCGTCCCTGGGGTACCAGGCAAAGCCCCAGCCATCGGGACGGTTGCCCTTCTTGAAATGGATCTTCGGCGAGGCGGGGCTGTCGTAGCAGACCGCGAGAAGGTCACTGTTGAGCTGCTGCAATACTCTGCTCCGCGAGAATCTGGGTCTGGAGCTCGGTCGAGTGGAAGAACTCCTGCTCGATCGAGCCGCAGAGATCGGTCAACGAGTCTACGAGGTACGTCAGCTCGTCGTGTAGGTCATTGCCGACGATTGGATGCCCCTCTCGCAGGGCCACGTGGCTCAGCAGGGCTTCGAGGAGCGCGGTGGACACCATCCCGATTCGATTCGACCCGTAGCCGCGAACTTGAACCAAAGAATGCCGCGCCGCACGGAGACAATGGGATACCGAGCGCGGCAAGTCGGGCTCGAAGAGCAAGAAGCTCACGACTTCGCGCGCCGTCGGGGTGCCAAACGAACGCTTCTGAAAGGGTTCGGTCGCGGAGCAGCAGGCGAGGAGCGCGGACCATTGCGCGAGACGGATCGGATCGTCGATCGCGCCCTCGTCGGGGAACGTGTGATAGTGCACGTCCATCAGCCGCGCGGTTTGCCCGGCTCGCTCCAGGTAGCGGCCCAATCGCATGAACGCCAGGGGCTCGCCGTTGAGCATCGTCTCGTCGGCCTGCCCGTGGAAGAGCTCGCCCATCTCGCGGATGTGCTGGTAGAAATGGTCGCGATCGGATCGGTAGAGACGCCGGCCCGGCCCGCTCTGAAGCCAGTGCCAGAGCGAGTTGACGGTTTCCCACATCTCGGAGCTGACGATTTCGCGCGCGGTGCGCGCATTCTCGCGGGCCCAGCGGACCGACTCGACGACCGAGGTGCTGTTCCGACGATCCCAAGTCAGATATTCCTGAACGGTCTCCTCGTTTTCGTCTTCGCCGAAGTGACGTCGATATCGGGCCTCCTCTCCAGCGACGACGATGAGGGGGTGCCAGCGATGAAGGTGCGGGAGGTCGACCCCGGGTACGAACGCCCGGTTCACGCGCAAGAGCCTCGACATGCTCCCCGCCCGCTCCATGTAGCGATTGAGCCAAAAACAGTTCCCTGCAACTCGCGAAATCATGGTGCGGGCGCCTCCAACACCCAGGTGTCCTTCGAGCCGCCGCCTTGGCTCGAGTTGACCACATACGAACCGGCATTGAGCGCGACCCGGGTCAGACCGCCCGGCAGCACCCAGCTCTTCTTCCCCGTCAGGACGAAAGGCCGGAGATCCACGCGCCGAGGCGCCGCCTCTCCCTCGACCCAGGTTGGGCAGGTCGAGAGCTCGACGACGGGTTGCGCGATGTACCCCTCGGGCGTTTCCTTGATCTTCTCGGCGAACTCCTCGATCTCGGCCTTGCTAGCCCGGGGACCGAAGAGCATCCCGTAGCCGCCGCAACCGTCGACCGCCTTGACCACCATCGAGCCGAGGTTCTCCAGCACGAGCTTGCAGTCGTCCGGACGCATGCAGATGTGGGTCTGCACCTGTCCGAGGATGGGTTCTTCGTCGAGGTAGTAGCGGATCATGTCGGGCACGAACGGATACACCGCCTTGTTGTCGGCCACGCCGTTCCCCGGCGCGTTGGCGAGCGTGACGTTCCCTGCCGCGTACGCCCCGATCAAGCCGGGCACGCCCAGCGCACTGTCTTCGCGGAACACCGTCGGATCAAGGAAGTCGTCGTCGATCCTACGGTAGATCACATCGACCCGCTGGGGGCCCGTCGTGGTCTTCACGTAGACGTGCTCGTCGTGTACGAACAAGTCGCTTCCCTGCACCAGGTCGCATCCCATCTGCCGCGCCAGGAAGCTGTGCTCGAAGTACGCGGAGTTGTATGGGCCGGGCGTCAGGACCACGACGCGGGTCTCGCCGGGGTCGCGGGGAGAGACGCTCATCAGCGCGTCACCGAGCCGCGCCGGGTAGCCTTCCACGGTTCGAACATGACTCCGCCGGAACACACCGGGAAAGATTCGTTTCATCACGCTTCGATTTTCGAGCACGTAGCTCACACCGGAGGGCGTCCGCAGGTTGTCCTCGAGAACCAAGAACTCCCCATCCGCATCGCGAATGAGGTCGATGCCGGCGATGTTGACGAAGACCCCCTCGGGCGGCCGAATACCCTGGAGCTCCTTCAAGTACCCTGCGGTGCCGAACACCATGGACTCGGGAATGCGGCCTTCCTGGAGAATGCGCTGCTCGCCGTAGAGGTCCGTCAGGAACATGTTCAGCGCCGTGACCCGCTGGATCAGGCCGCGCTCGATCTTGTCCCAGGCCCGGCCCGGAATGACCCGGGGGATGAGATCGAAGGGGAAGATCTTCTCCTGCCCGCGCGCGTCCGAGTAGACCGAAAACGTCACGCCGCCGCGAAAGAGCGCCCCCTCGGCGAGGCGCTGCCGAGTCATGAACTCGAGCCGGCCGAGCTGATCGAGCTCCAACACCAAATCGGCCACCTCTTCGCGCGGACTTCCATCTGCACGAAAGAGCTCATCGTAGGTTCTGGGCAGGGGCGCGTAGCCGTCGAGCAGCGACGTGTTCCCGGACAGGTCAACAGTCTGCTCGAGCTCCGCGGGCATGATGGAACAGCATGGGGGCCACACTGCTCTCGAACCAGCGGAACTTAGGCTACGAGAACGCTTCTTACCGGATGGAAACAATCCAGAAACGACTCTGGTCCCGAATGGCCGCCGAGTGATATAAGGGGCGACGCACATGCACCCCTGGCACGACGTCTACATCGATGAGGACCAACTCGCGACGACCTTCCCGGTCGTAATCGAAGTCCCCATGGGCAGTAAGAACAAGTACGAGCTCGACAAGGAGAGCGGCCTGCTCCGGCTCGACCGCGTCCTCTACAGCGCCGTGCACTACCCAGCCAACTACGGTTTCATCCCGAGAAGCTTCTGCGACGATGGCGACCCGCTCGACGCCTTGGTCCTCGGACAGGAAGCGGTGGTTCCGCTCACCATCATGAACGCACGCGCCATCGGCGTGATGCGGATGCGGGACGACAAAGGCATCGACGACAAGATCATCGCCGTCAGCGCCAACGACCCAGTGTACCAAGAGCGACGGAAGCTCGAGGACTTGCCCGAGCACAAGCTGCGCGAAATCCAGCGGTTCTTCGAGGACTACAAGGCGCTTGAGCACAAGGAAGTCGTCGTCGAGGGCATGCAAGAACGCGAGGAGGCGATCCAGATCCTTCGCGACGGGCTCATCATGTACAGGCAGCTTCGCCGTGGCGAGCTCGCCAAGGGCTGAGCCGCTCTAGCGGGCGGTGAGCTCGCGAATCAGGGCC
>JBLYYU010000462.1:0-4023 GCA_048550275.1 Polyangiales bacterium | reverse complement strand
GTTCAAGACCTTCATCCAGGAAGAGCCGGCCGGCGCCAACGATGCGATTCGAAACGTAACGGCCTCTTCCGCTCGGGTACTGGGAACGGTGCCGGGCAATCCGACTGAGACGAACGCCAACAGCAATACGAATGGGAAATATCTGTTCACGAAACGGGATATACCCGGAGCAGGCTAGGTTCGTCCAGAGCGGCGGCGCTTCGCCCTTCGGGTCACCGCCTTGAAGACCCGCTCGAAGATCGCGGCCTCTCCCGAAACCGGCTCTCGCTGGTCGGTCTTGTCCCCCGATTCGGGGTAGAGCTGATACGCGGCGTTCAATACCCGATCGATCGCGCTCGGAGCCACACCGTAGGCGAATTCGAAGAGATTCCCGACGGGAGTGGCCACCCGCTTGGGCTGGCGGACGATGCCTTCGACGATCAGCTCGGCAGCCTGCTCGGCGGTCCGCATCGGGAACGCATCGTAGATCGTCGTGGAAGCCATCATCGGAGTCTTCACGAGTGGCATGTAGATCGTGGTTACCTTGACCCCATCTTTGAGCGCCTCGACGGCGAGCACCCGACTAAACGCGTCGAGCGCCGCCTTGCTCGCAATGTACGCGCCGTATCGCGGCACGTTCACTTGAACCCCAATGGTGGAGACATTGAGAACCTGGCCCAGCTTCTGCGCGCGCATTCCAGGCAGGAAGCCCATGATCAGGCGCACAGCGCCGAGGAAGTTGAGCGCGAGGGTGCGTTCAAAGTCGTGAACGCGGTCGTACGACTTCTGAACGCTTCGACGAATCGAAATCCCCGCGTTGTTTACCAAGACATCGACCCGGCCGTGCTCGGCGAGGACCGCGTCGATCAGGCGCGCCGTGTCCTCGGCGTTCGACAAGTCCGCGGCATACGCGAATGCCGAACCTCCTCGCGCCTCGATGGCGATCTTCATCTCATTGAGCTTGCCCGATGAACGCGCGACGAGCAGAACCTTGGCGCCGGCATCCGCTAGCCTGTTTGCGAGCGCCTCGCCGATCCCGCTCGACGCGCCGGTGATCAGAACCACACGCCCTGCGACGCGCTCAGCCAAGGCCTCTTCTTGATTGGCAGCCACCTCCGAAGCCTAGCGGAGCCTCCGCGATCCGCAGGTGAAATCCCCGATTATTGGTCGATCGCGCGACTGTACAGCGCCTGGACATGGCGCGCGTTGTCGCCCTCGATGAGGTTGATCCGCTGGATCTGTTCGGGAGCGGCCTCGATGACCTCTTTGGCAATCAGCCAGTCGACCGATTCCGTGTAGGGAGGCGTCGTGAGCGAGCCCTTGTAGTGGTAGTAGTGGACGTGCTCGAGGTCGAGACCTGGCGGAAACACGTGCCCGAAGAAGACGCCGTGGAGCTCCGTCGACTTGCCGGGCTCTGCGGGTACCGCGTCGAGAAACTCGGCCAAGAACCGGTTTGGCTTTCCCATTCGCATCAGGAGAGAGATGACCAGGTACGAAGGCGGCGCGCCGGCGACCGGTCCCGGGCGGCTGTGAACCAGGTGCATCTCCATCGGATACGTGATTCCGTCGATCAGATGCTCGGCGGGGGTATGGAAGTGGAGCTGTTGGAACTCGTAGCTGTTCCCATCGAAGTCCGTCGTGTTCCCCTTGCCAATGCTGAGTCTTACGGTCGTTCCGAGGTTCGCGACTTCGCTCGCTTCTCCCCGGCCATGGCAGTCGATCTCGTGTCTACCCGGCGCCGTCTCGTTCGAGAGCACATTGACCGGCGACTGAAGCAGGCCGTGGTCCAGACCGGGAAGCGCGTAGTACTCACGCGTCTTCGAATCGCCTGCCGCGTGCGCTGCGTGCCCGTCGACTGAGCCAGCCTCGTCGCACGGTACGCAGCGATTCGCTTTGCACGCGACGACGGACGCGCAAAACAGAGCGAGCAGAAGCAAACGCATGAGAAAGCCGGCCTTCATCGGAAGATATCTAGGGCTCAGAACCGCCCTCGGTCAAGCTTGGCAGGCCGCTCGATCGTCGAGGACGTACGCTTCGATCGCACGGGTCGCATCGCTCGAGAGCACGCTGCTGGCGCTATCGTCGACCGAGTCGGACAAGCACTGCAATCGCAAAGCGTCGCCGTCTCGGAGCTCGGGAAGAAGGCCCGCAAAAAAGAAGCCTTCGGCGCGGAGCGCTTCCACGGCAGCCGGCGTGGCCGGATCACCGAGAGGAAGATCGATATGTGCCAGCAACGCGCCTCGAGCCGTGGCGGAGGAACGCTCCGCTCGGACTTTCGCGGGAAGGTCGTCGGCCGAATGCCTCACCGCGATACGTAGGATTCGGCGGCGCATGTCGTACTCGCTTCCGAGCTCGGCCGCGCCCGGTGCAAGCTCCAGATCCGCGGAAACACTGCGGCGCTGCAAATGCGCCGCTGCGTATGATGATTCGATCTGCTCCCGATAGCGCGCGGGAAGGTAAACCGTGCGCTCGGGCGCGCGACCGAAGGGGAGCCATCGAATGAGGGAGTTGGTCCGTGCGCCGGGGGCAGCGTTCTCGATCTCGTGAAACTCGACGTCCGCCGGCACGTTGGCAAGCATCAAACCCGTGTCGATCCCGAAGCCGGCTCCGATCCGCTGTGTCGCTGCGTGCACCGTCACCGGATAGTCGTGCACGCCCACGAGTCCGAGTGCGACTGACTGCTGGGCGAGACCGACCGCCACGGCGCGGGCGATCCCCCTCCCCCGAAACTCCGGGTCGACCAAGGTCATGCCTGCGTCCGCGCTCAGCCGGCCGTACTGGCGCATGCTGATCCCCATGTGCCCGACGAGCCGGTCGCTCGCCGCGAACGCCCCGATCGAATGAAGACGGCCCTCGGAGTAGAGCCGCTCGATCGCACCCTGGTCGTAAAACGAGGGGTCGATGTACGTCTCCCCGTAGCACGCGCGGATCAGGGCGATGAGCGATGGCGCTTCACCCGGCCTCAGCAGACGAACGCCAATCTCGCCCGCAGCCGTCACGGCAAGCGGCGTTCGTCATCCGGCAGGTCGAGCGCCAACGTGCCGCCCGGATTGAGGATGTTCCTCGGATCGAAATGACGTTTCAGCGCGCGTAGGACTTCAAGCTCGTCACCCCCGATCTGCCCCTCGAGCCATGGTGCGGTCATCTTCCCGATACCGTGGTGGTGGCTCATCGTCGCACCGGATGCTTGAACTGCGTCGAGGATGCCGCGGTGGAACTCCAGGAACTCCTGGTGGCCCATCTTCGCAATGAAGATGAAGTACAGGTTCGCACCCTGCGGGTAGCAGTGAGACATGTGCGTCATGCAAACCGTCTGCGGACGGCTCTTCACGTACGCACGCACTTCCCGGTGAACCTTGGGAAGCTCATCCCAATTCGTCGCGCATTCGAGCGTGTCGATGAGAATTCCGTAGTCTTGCAAGTCCTCTCGCATGTACGGGTCAGCGAAGCGCCCGTGCTCCCACTTTTTCGTGATGAAGCCGGTCGAATACATCCCACCGTTCGCATTGCAGACCTGGCGCAGTCGGCGCTTGACCATCGAGGTGTAGGCCCGGTCCCCGTCGACCGTCCCGAGCATCAGGCAGCGCTCACCCTTCTTGAACCCACGCATGCTGACCAGCGCGTCGATCGGCGTGCCCTCTACCCCGTACAGCTTGAACGCTACGTCGGTTTCTTCTGGGTCCGACAAACGAAACACCGACGGCTTACCGAACTCGCCCTGCATGATCTCGCGGACAGCGGCGGTCCCGCTCTCCCAATTCGGAAAGATGAAACTGAAGCGACGCGTGTTCTCCGGCTGGTAGCGAAAGACCTTCAAGGTGAGGGCGACGAGAATCCCGTACGCACCCTCGCTTCCAATCATGATCTGATCGAGGTTCGGACCAGTCGAGTACGCGGGAATGTCGACGGTCTTGATGCCCCCGACTGGCGTAACGTACTCCTGGCACAACACCAGGTCTTCGGCCTTCCCGTAGTACGTGGAGTTCTGCCCGGCGCCCCGGGTGACCACCAAACCACCTGCCGACGAAAACTCGAACGACTGGG
>JBLYYU010000461.1:0-4855 GCA_048550275.1 Polyangiales bacterium | reverse complement strand
GGCGCGTGGACGTTGGAAACGGCCGCTCGGATTCCGCGTGGGTGCACGACGATTTGAGGACGACGGCGTTGGCGCTATCGCGCGGCTCACAGCGCGCAATGATCATCATGGCAGATACGTATTCGTACTTCGGCCCCGATATCGCCGTGATGGTGGAGCGAATACGAGCTCGCTTGCCCAATGAATGGTCGCAGGCTCCGATCCTCATCTCGGCGACGCACAACCACCACGGGCCGGACACGGCTTTCAGCATCAACGATGATTGGTTCTCGCTCATGACGGACGAGATCGCCGCGGCGGCTGAAGATGCGGTGGAGGCGATGCAGCCGGCCACCATGTCGTCGGCGGTCGGAGATCATGGATACGGCGCCGACGACGTCCGCGACCCGATCATTCGCAACACGCTCTTGAGTGTGCTGGCCGTGGACGCCGAGGAGAGCGGTGAGTCGATCGCCACGCTCGTTCAGTGGACGGGGCACCCGGAGTCGACGCTCGGTTGGGACCCTCCGGCAGAGGCAGCGAACCTCGAGGAGGCCTGCCCCATCAAGGGTTGGACGGATGGGAACTGCACCGCGGAGGGCCGGTACCTCACGGCGGACTATCCGGGCGTGTTGCGCGAGCGCCTGCAATCGAGCCGAGGCGGCGAAGTGCTTTACTTCAACGGCCCCCTCGGGAGCCAGATTGGGCCGGGAGCTGCTCCGACATGGGTCATCGATGAGGATCACCCGGTCGGTGATGGGCTGACGGTCCCCGAGGGCGCGGTGCCGCTCACCGAATGCGAGGACCGGCCGGCCTACCTTTGCCGAAGCTTCGCGAAGACCGAGTCGATTGGCACCGAGCTCGCTAACGCCGTGGACGCGGCGATGGAGCAGGCCGATCCTGTCACTGTCAGCGAACTGAGCGTCACCATCGAGAAGTTCTACACCCGACTGACCAACATCGGTTTCCGGGTTCTGATCGCCGACGGCGACATCGGATGGCAGGCTCCGATTCTCTACAACTGCACGGGCAAGCCCTTCAGCGATGACAACTGTGTCGAGGATGGCGGCGAGGTCATCGACGATCCTCTGCTCACGCCATTCTTCGACAGCCGGATCGCTGGCGGAGACGTGATCGGGTCGCAGATTGCGCACATCGATTTTGGCAACGTTGGGATTCTGTTCATGCCCGGGGAGTTGCCGCCCGAGCTCGTGTCTGGGCTACCCGATGATTTCGAAACCGCAGCACCGGAGAAGTACTACCGTGAGCCGCACCTCCACGCGGTGGGCGCGGACTACGAGATCCCGGGGCACTTACTCTCGCTGGTCGATGAAGAAGTGACGCTCACCGTTGGGCTCGGAGGGGACCAAATCGGGTACTTCGTTCCGGTCGCGGACTACCGGCTCAAATGCCTCAACGAAGTGCTCCTGTTCGCGCGGTCGTCCTGTGAAGACCTTTACGACCGAGGCGTCATCCAGGGCGAGGACTGGATTAGCGGCGACGTTTGCCAGCGCATCACCGACGATGAGATGGCGCTCGAGGAGTATGGGGACGACGCCGAATCGGTCGTTGCGATCTGCCGCTACGGCCAAGCGCTCGGGCGTGAGCTCGGCGAGCCAGAGGGCCACTACGAAGAAACCAACGCGGCGGGTTGGGACATGGTCGAGGACCTCTGGGAAGCGGCCAAGCGCATGCTGCAGAACTGATTCACGCACCCGGGGCGATCGCAGCAAAGCGAACAACCGGCCGCTAGGGCCGGTTGTTCTTGCCGTTTCGGCGGGGAGACGTCGGGATCGGCTTACGAGAACTCGATGACCGGGCCGATCTCGGGGATCTCCGGGAAGTCGGGGAAGTCGGGGAAATCGAAGCTGGGACCGTCGTCTTCGGAATCGCCTGGTTCTTCGTCATCTGTCCCCTCGCTCGGCTCGGTCTCCTCGGCGTCGCCGTCGAGCTCAGTCCGCTCCCGGCCCTCGACTCCGATGACCTCGATGACTTCGTCATCCTCTAGCCCACGGCCAAGTTCGCCGAGGTCGCACTCGCTCCGGAGGTCGCGCGCCGCGTCACTGCACTCGACTCGGAGCGAAACGTCGCAGCTCGCTGCCGAGAAGCAGTTGAGGAACTCGATCTGAGCGGTGAGGCAGGCGTCGCCGACTTCCGGCCCGAATTCGTTCGCGCAACTGTCGGCGCAGTCGTCTCTGAGCAGGGCATCGCGGCAGGAGACGGCGGCATCGCAGTACGCTTCGCAGGCAAGTTCGAGCTCCTCGCCGAGAGTGAGTGGCGCATCGCCCGCCGAACCGGCGCCGTCTTCGCCGGCCGTTGCGTCGAATGAGCCTGCGTCGCCGCAACCCGTCGAGACGAGCAACGTAGCCAGAGTAATGAGGGCGATGATGTGGTTGATGCGTGTCATGGCAGTCTCCTTTAGCTTCGTGGTGTGCGTGGGTGCCTCGCGGAGCCGCTGTGGATTCGAACTGGCGTGGCGAGTCATGCCCAGCTGCTAACGCAGGAGGCGTGCCAGCCGAAAAGCGCAGTGATTTCGAGGGAGCGATGGGCCAGGAGACGAAAGTGACGGACTCGCGTCAGTCGTTTTCCGGTGCGGTGTCGTCGATCGGACAGGCGAGCTCTTTTCACGCTTGTTAGCTTGAAGTGGGGACCATTCCCGGGGGACGTCGTGACGAGGGACGAGGGTCCGGGCACGGTAGACGAGGTGGTGAACAGATGAGTGAAGCAGCAATTTCGAGCATGCCGCCAGCGATGCGACCTAGCGGCAAGATCGTCGTCGACTTGAATCACGCGGCCTACGTGATGCAGGGAAGACTCCCGCAGATTCGGAGGGCGCTGGGCGTCGTCCGTAAAGAGCTCGCGGCGAGCGGCGCGCAGGGCGCGACGGCAAAGGACGAATGCTTGGGTGCGGTACAGCGCTCGATGAGCGGACCGCCTCTCGAAGTGTCGCCTGCGCTGTTCAAGACGGTGCTGGCTGGTTGGATCGAGCAGGGGCTTTTTGGGCTCGAGGACCCGACGCAGCCGGACGAGTAGGTAGCGCGCCTCAGCGACGCTGGGGCAATGTGCGGCTGCAGTGCAGATTCAGTTGAATCAGACGGCCTGGCTGAAAGCGGTGGAGTGGGCGCAGTCTTTGCGTGAGGGCATCGGTGGGGACGCTGGCGATGCGCCCACGGCATTGCCAAAAGGGCTGCCCGAGAGGACCTCGAAAGAATTACGTATGGACCCGCAGTAGCAGGCGGACCCACAGGATAGGTATAGGAATGTGGGGCGCGGGGTCGTGTTGACATTCTGCATGAAGGGCTTTGATGTGTTTCGTTCGAGCTGCTGGGTTCTAGTCTGCGTTGCGGCCATGGGTTCGTCGGCTGGCTGTGGAGCTTCCGACGCCGTGAATGGCGAGGGAGGACACGGCGGCGATCCCGCTGTCGTTTCCACACCCCTGTGGGTTTTCGAGTACGACCCATTTGCAACGCCGCCGAGGCTCTACGTGCCGATCGAAGGAGCACGCGTTTGTGAGTTGGACTCGGACAACTGCGTGACGAGCGACACCGACGGCAATGCCGTGATCGATCTTCCGGCCGGCAAAGAGACCGGGTTCACCCTCGAAAAAGAAGGGTACGGATCCTGGTTGTTCGCGAATGTGACCGACGAGAACTTCTTCCAGTATGGCGATAAACCATACACCATGGCGATGATCTCGGACGAACAGTTGGCGGCCATCGCGAAGGACCTCCAAACCCCGTATCCCTGGCAGGGCGGGGTCACGGTCCTTCAGCGATGGTATCCAATCGGCGGCGTGAGGTTCGTGCCCGTTGGCCCCACGGCCGACTTGGTCGGTCCGGCCTTCTACCTCGACGTCGCGGCCAAACAGTACACTCTCGACCTGAACGCAACGGCGCTCGGCCTCACGACCGCGGAAATGCCGCTCGCGCAGGGTGGTTTCCTCGAAGTCGAACCGGGAGTTCACCAGTTCGAGTTCACCGGCAACATGGAGGATTGCTACATCACGTCCTGGGGCTGGCCCGGGGACGCGCCGAACAGGTTTCGGATCCCGGTTCGCGAGGGGTACAGGACTTACGGGAGCATACGCTGTGAAGACTCGTACTAGCCGGTACAGAGGGCTCTTCCCCTGGGTGCTTGGCGCACTTCTGGCAGCCATTTGGATTGTGGGAACCTCGGATTCGGGGAGCGTCGACATCTGTGCTGAGGTGACGTGCGACGACGACAATGTCTGCACCGAGGAGTACTGTGATCCCGACTCCCGATGGGTGTGTGTTTTCGAAAGCGTTCGGCGGGACACGCCTTGCGGAGACGGAAAAGTCTGCGACGGCGCAGGAACGTGCGTCGCATGCAATGACGACGAGCAGTGCCCGCCGCCCCTCGACGACTGCAAGGAGCAGGCCTGCGTCGGGCATGAGTGCCCGGGCTCACCGATGCTCGACGGAACGCCGTGCGACGGCGGCATGTGCGAGGCTGGTCGATGTGTGCTGAGCGGTTCGGTTCTTCCTTGTACGGAGCACGGTATTCGCAACGCCATCACAGCGGGAGGCGGGCCGTACACCTTCGACTGCCAAGGTGCGACGACCATCACGACGCGGGCCGAAATCGTGATCGACGGCAACGTCGTTCTGGACGGCGAAGGAACGCTCTCCCTTGACGGCAACGGAACGCATCGGGTGCTCTCGGTGGCTGCGGGGGCCCTCGTGGAGCTCCGCGGCTTCACGATTCGCAACGGTGCGGCGACCAAGCGCGTCGATCACCACAGTTGCGGAGGGCTGATGAACGACGGAACCCTCGAGCTCGAAAGCAGCGAGGTGTCCGGGAATTCAGCGGAAGCAGGGGGCGGAGGGGGCATTTGCAACTCCGGCGTCCTTCACAT
>JBLYYU010000460.1:0-14552 GCA_048550275.1 Polyangiales bacterium | reverse complement strand
CCCGAGCCTGCTCTGCGCAAACCAGGGCTGCCAGAATCTGATCGCGCGCCGCCAAGGACTGCACCAGGAGGGGCAAGGCCTCCCGCTCGTCGCAGCCGAGCCGGATCGCTCGCCGAATCAAGCCGATGGCCTCGCCGTGCTTGTCGCCCGCCACCGCCGCACGGCCGAGCGCCATGAAGAGCGCGCCGGCCTTTCCAGATTCGCCGGCCCACTGAACGCCGAGCCGCAGGACCTCGTTGGCCGCGTCCAGCTCGCCGATCTCGGCGTACGCCGTCCCGAGCAGATCGAGGCTCGCCGACAGACGCCCGCGAACGTCCTCGGCGAGGCTCTCTGCCTCGCCGGTCCGAAGCAGCATCGCGATCGGAGTCAGCCAGGGGTTGAGCATGGCGATTGTCGCGCCCCAGTTCCCATGCGCGTTGGCCTGTTCGGCCTGATCCACTACGGCCAGGTCGATCGCCGACTCCTGCTTGTCCTCGAGGCCGAGCTCGGAGCGCACCCGCTCGTCGAGGACTTCGCGAAAATCCTCGAGCGTGAGGACGTGCTGAACGCCGTTGAATCGGACTTCGACCTCGGAAAGGCCAAGATCGTGTCGCAGCTCGAGCGGTTCCACGTAGAACAGCGCCGCCTCGAGCATGTAGCGCCCACCGATGTGCGCCTGCAGCGTCTCCAGGTCGGCGTCCTTCGGCAGCGCCTGAGTCTGCAGCGGGTTCAGCAAGTAGCGCGCGACCGTCTGACGGAACTCGGGCAGCGGAGCTTGCTTGACCGTCGGGTCCTGGCCGATTGAGAATTCGACGTTGGTGAGGTTCTGCGTGTGCGGGTTCGCCGTGATGCTCAGGATGCGCGCGCCGGCGACGAGCGCCAGGCCAAGCGTGTTTCGGCCGATGATCTGGCAAGCCTTTTCGAAATCCTGCGACTGCTTGAGCACCTCCTCGAACCAGTTGTCGGGGCGCGCCGCAGACAAGTCGTAGACCTGCGGAGGTGTCTCGGACACCTCAGCCCTCGCCGCTGAGCTTGCGCCGATACCAATCGATCGTCTTGAGCAGCCCCTCTTCGAGCTCGATGTGTGCGCGGAAATCGAGGAGCTTCTCCGCCTTCTTCACGTCCGGGATGCGAAGCTCCACGTCCGGGAAGTCCCAATCGATGAAGTCGATTCGCGACTTGCTCTCGGTGAGCCGAACGATGAGCTGCGCGAGCTGGTAGATGGTGATTGTGCTTCGGGGGTTCCCGATGTTGAAGCTCTCGCCGATCGCCTCGTCTCGCTCCATCGCGAGCACAATCGCATCGACGATGTCGTCGATGTAGCACCAGGAGCGAATCTGATCGCCCTCGTTGTGGATGTTGATCTTCTCGCCCTTGAGTGCGCGAACCACGAATGCGTGGACTGCGCCCTCCCCGACCTGACCCGGCCCGTAGATGTTGAACGGGCGGATCGATACGGTGGGAAGCTCGAACTGCTTCCAGTAGTTGTGCGCAAGGTGTTCGGTGGCGAGCTTGCTGACGGCGTACGTCCATCGCGCTTCACCGACGGCCCCGAGGCTGGTCACGTCCGCCTCTCGCACGCGGAACGCGTAGGAGCCGAAAACTTCGCTGGTCGAGAAGTCGATCACTCGCTTGATCCCGCTGGCCTCCTGAGAGGCTCGAAGGACGTTCATCGTGCCTTCGAGGGAGATCTCCATCGTCATGACGGGGTTCTTGAGGACGGTGTCCACACCGGCGATCGAAGCCATGTGGATGACGTAGTCACAGCCGGCGACCGCTCGGCGAACCGCGTCCATGTCCCGGACGTCCCCCACGACGAGCTCCACGTTCGGATGGCCGTCGAGCCCCGCCTTGGAAAGCGCGTTTCGGCGCAGGATATCCAGCACGCGAATCTGGTTGTTGTCCGCCAATCGCGCAGAGAGTGCGGTTCCTATGAAACCAGCCCCCCCAGTGATTAGAATTTTTGCCCCCTTCAACATCACTCCTCGCTAGCATAGACGGAAGCCACAAGTCGAGAAAGCTCAGTCCCTTTACAGGGAGCTCGCCGCGTGGGATCGTGACCCTACGAGGGGGATATGGGGATCTTCAACAGGCTCAACCGTGTCATCAAATCGAATCTGAACGCGCTCGTGGACGCGGCGGAGGACCCGGACAAGATGATCGGCCAGACGGTGGCCGACATGAAATCCGCACTCAAACGCGCTCGCAAAGATCTCATCGAGACGATGGGCAGCGCCAAGCGCCTCGACAAGAAGGAGCAGGAGCTCGAAGAGGAGGCGGCGGGCTGGGAAGAAAAGGCGATCCTGGCCCTCGAGCGCGACGACGATGACCTGGCCCGCGAGGCGCTTCGTCGCAAAGCGCGGACACTCAAAGAGGCCCAGAGCGTTCGTGCGCGCGCGGCGCAGCAGGCAACCGCAGCCGACGCGATGAGAGCGCAACTGGAGCGAATCGAGGAGAAGCTCGACGACCTCAAGGCTCGCCAAACGACTCTCGCCGCTCAGGTGCGCCAGGCTCGGAGCGAGCAGACTGACCCTGCCCAGGCGAGCAGTGACCGGCTCGGTGGCGGCGCGTTCTCCGACCTCGAACGCATGGCCGACCAGATCGACCAGCTCGACGCGGAAGTCGAAGCGCACGAGATTCTCGACGACCCAGAGCGCAAAGGCCTCGACGCGCGCTTCCGAGCGCTCGAATCCGAAGAAGGGGAAGAAGACGTCGACGACGAGCTCGCGGCTCTGAAGGCGAAGCTCGGCGGCTAGCCGTTCAACGTGATGGAACGCTTCGTTCTCTGGCACCGAATCCTGCCCCCGGCCTTCGAGGAAGAGGAAACCACTGCGGCGGCCGGGCAATGGGCGCGCTACGTCACGCACGAGGTCCAGAACAGCGGCGGCGAGCTGATGTCCTCTCTCGCTGGGACGGTCGTCGCGAATTTCGCTCTCCACGAGCTCAAGTCCGCCATCAATCTCGCCCTTCGCCTGCTGGCCGAAGCCGAGGCCCAACCCGTCCCAGCCGGAGGGATTCCCATCGCATTCGGCATCGCGACCGGGACGATCCAGCGCGAAAAAGACGAGACTGGTCGCGCGACTAGCAGCGGCAGCGCCATCGATCGGGCCCAGCTTCTGGCGAACCAGGCCCGCGCCGGCGAGGTCGTGCTCGACGTAGAATCCCGGGAAGCGGCCTCGCGCACATACCTTTTCGGGCGCTCCGTCTCGACTAGCTCGTTCGCCCTGCAAGGCGAGGCCATCGACCGAGGCAGGCCGCTTCTCGAAGAGTGTCGCCGGGCGGTCGGCCTACTGAAGGCTGCGCCGGTTCCCGCGAGCATCCGCCTCTCGCTCGAGCCGCTCAAGAGGGCTGCGGCCGGCGGGGAGTCGGCCACGTTTTACATCAAGGGCTCGCTCGGCGTCGGCGCGCGAACCGCCGTGTTCGCCCTCCGCGACGAGCTGCGCCCGCCTGCGTTTCTCGACATCGGCGCGGTCCCTGGGGGCTTGGAGCCGCTGGGTGGGCTTCGCCTGGCGCTCCTCAAGGCATGGCGAATCCTCGAACCGGCACGACAGCGGCTGAAGCAAGTCGAACCCGGCGTGGCCGACGCGATCAAGGCCGTTGCCTGCGCGACACCTCCGCGTCGAGAAGCGACCGTTCACGCGTTCAAGGTCTTGCTTCGAACGCTCGAGACCGAACGAGGCATCCCATGGATCTACATCGACCGGCTCTCAGCTCTCGATCCGGCCACACTCTGGGTGCTTGGCGCGGCCCTCGCCGACGAAAGCGTCAACGCCCTGCTCATCGTTCGAAGCACGGAACTGGTGGTCCCCGCCGCTCTTCGCCCGCTCGAGAACAGCAAGCGAATCGAGATTCCGATGATCGAGCCGAGCGAGGCGCTTCTGGTCGCAGCGGGCGTTCTTGGCCCCGACCCGGACATGGACGTCGCGAAGCAACTCGTGATCACAGGCGGCACGACGGTGCTTGGAGTCATGGAAGCCGCACGGACCATGGTCGCCACCGGTGATCTGGTCCACGACGGCCGCCGCTTCGCCTGGCGCGAGGCCTTTGCGGAGCGCCGTCAGCATCTAGGCCCGCGCGCATTGCTCGAGGAGCGATTCGCCACCCTCGACACCTCCTCGATGCGTTACCTGGAGATCGCCTGCACGGCCCTTCCCGCGTCCACGGCGCAAGTCATCGACGCCGCGGTCGCCTTCGACGAGATTCCCGAGAACACCAGGCGCCGCTGCCTCGACGCGCTGGTCAACGATGGCCTGCTTACCCCGCAAGCGAAACCGAGTTCAGAGCTCCTTCGGCGCGCGGTCGTCCAACGTATGCCGCCGGCACGGAGGAGCGAGGTCTACCGCTTCGTCGCGGAGGCGCTTCACACCGCCGAGCCGCTGGTCGGCCCAGCGCTCGCCGCAACCGTCGGCGCGTACCTCTGCGAAGGCGGAGACCTCGAGCGCGGCACCCAGGTCCTCCTCGACGCGGGGACACTCGCCGCCGACCTGGGGTACAGCGCCGCCGCGGTGCGTTTGGCGGCTGCCGCGGTCCAATACCGGCCCGACAAAGAGACGCGGTCCGCCGCCACCGAAATCAGCAAATCCGTCCGCCTCCCGAACAGCCGTCCGGAAGATGAGGACGATGAACGCCCCACCATCCCGGTTCCAGAGCTCGAGCTCGCGTCCGGCACCGACGCGCTGATTCGCGCGCTCAAGGAACGCGAGCATCAGAAATTCGACGCGCTGGTCGAATCCTCGATCGCGGCGGGCGGGGACTTGACCGGCGCCCACTGCCTTCGCGTCGTCTCCTTCGTCGGAAGGGGCGACGTCGCCTCGGCCAAGAAGGCGCTGCTCATGGCCAGGAAGAGCCCGATGCGAAAGCCCGGAGCAGCGATTCGCATTTCCATCGCGTCCGCGTGTCTGCAGCTCGCCCACGGGCGCCGGCACGATGCGATGATCGACGCCCTCGAAGCCCTGGCTGCCGCTCGAACGGCAAGCGACAGCCCAGGCGAGGCCGCCGCGCTCAAGTTGATCTCTGCGACTTGCCTGGCTGCGGGCCTCGACACCGAGGCGAGCCGAATCGCCGAGGCCGCCGAAGCTCTGGCTAGCTGACGCCCGCGCGGCCGATCGGGTACGAACCGAGCACGGTCAGGAACGTAGTCACCTGTCCGAGGTCGCGCAGCGCCGCTTGCGTCGTGGCCCGATCGACGCTGCCCTCGAAGTCGACGTAGAAAATGTATTCGAAGGGCGTGTCAGGCTTGGGCCGCGATTCGATCTTGGTGAGGTTCAACCCCTGCTCGGCGAAGATCGCGATGCACCTCGCAAGCGCGCCCTGCTCGTGAATGGTGGAGAAGATCAGGGAAGTCTTGCACGCAACGCCTGGTTCGTAGTGCGCGGGCTCAGGCGCCACTATCACCATCCGTGTGTAGTTCTCCGGGTGGTCGGCGATGTCGCGGCGAAGCACGGGCAGGCCGTGCAGGGCCGCGGCTTCTTCGCTCGCGATCGCGGCCTGCGCTGGGTCGCCGTCGTTCTTCACCTTCTCGACCGACATTGCAGTGTCGACGAAGGCCTCGACGTGGCAGTCTTCGAGCGTCTCCAGAAACTCGCCACACTGGGCCAAGGCCACCGGATGTGAATAGACGCGTCGAATCTCGGCGACGTCGACGTCGGCCGCGCCGATCAGGCAATGCGCGATCGGTTGGAACTCCTCGCCGACGAGCGAGAGGCCCATTTCGGCGAGCAGGTCGTAGCTTTCGTTGATCGAGCCTGCGATCGAATTCTCGATCGGGAGAACGGCGTAGTCGACCTGCCCTGCTTTCAAGGCCTCGAGCATCTCGCGGAAGCTGTGGAAGCCGACGCAACGGAGCGACGGGGCCACAGCGTCGAAATGGTGCATCGCCGCGAGTTGGCTGTAAGCGCCTTCGGTGCCCTGATAGCCGACCAGCAGCTCCTTCTTCGACCCGGTCAACGCAACGCCCTCAGTCCCTGAAGTTCACGTACTGAAGCGGCAGGTCGAAATCCTGCTCCTTGAGAAAGGCGATGGCGGACTGGAGATCGTCCCGTTTCTTCCCCGAGACGCGGACCGAGTCGCCCTGGATCGAAGCCTGGACCTTGAGCTTGCGGTCCTTGATGGCCTTGACGATTTCTTTCGCCTTCTCTTTGGAAACGCCCTCCTTGAGCTTGATGAGCTGTCGCCACATCTGCCCGCCGGCTTGCTGCGCCTGTTGTGCGTCGAGGGACTTCAGCGACACCTGTCGGCGAACCATCTTGCTCTCGAGCACGTCACGCGCGGCGTCGACCCGGCCTTCGCTATTCGAGCGAATGACGATCCCTTCTTCGGTTTTCTCGATTGAGCTTTCGGTCCCCTTGAAATCGTATCGCTGCGCGATCTCTTTGCTCGCCTGATTGCGTGCGTTGTCGACCTCGTGCTGATCGATTTTGGAAACGACATCGAACGACGGCATCCTGACCTCCCGGCCGCGACCATATCACGCCGACGGCTTACGGCGAGCCGGCTTCTTCGGTTCGGCCTTCGAATCGCCGCTGACCAACGGCGAAAAGAAGTTGTCCTTCTTCGTGTACTCGTCGACGCGGAAGGCGAACTTGTAGCTCGGCGCCGAGCGCATGTTGCAGTCCGTCCTCTCGCAGAACCGGCAGGTCGTCCCAACCGGCACCGCCATCTTCTTGGGGTCGGCAAAGGGTAAGTCGTCGGCGTAGGCAAAATGCTTTGCGTTGTCCGCGTGCGTGCCGAGGCCGATGCTGTGGGTCGTGCCTTTGACGAGCGACCCCTGCTGCGGATCGCTCACCACCTTCGCAAAGCAGAAATACGTCGAACCGTCGGGAAACGCCGAGTACTGCTTGCTGATGACGCTCGGCGTGAGAAACGCCAGGTGCACCGCCATCTTTGGGCAGGAACCGTCCTGGTGGGGGAAGCGAATGCCATCACCCGAGTAACGCTTGGAGATGTTCCCCGCGACGTCGACCCGGAGGAAGTGCATTGGGACGCCGCGGCGCCGCGGGTCCGAGAGGTTGCACATTCTGTGCGCAACCGTCTCGTACGAGGACTCGAAGAGCTGCGCCATGAGCTCGACGTCGTACCGGGTGCTCATCACGTCCCGGTAGAACTCCGGGTACGGAAGCAGGACCGCCCCTGCGAAATAGTTGGCGAGGTGAATCTTGATCAGCGTGCGGGTTTCACCGTGCTGCCCGCTGTACCCTTCGAGGATTGGCCTGTGCAGCTTCTCCTCGTCGAAAAGGCCGAGGGCGACCGTATGCGCCAGTTGGAACTTCAAGCGCTGCTCGAACAGGTCGCCCGACACCGTCAGGATGCGTTCCTCGGCGTTCCACTTCCGGATGACCGAGCTGTCCGAGCGCTCAGACGTCCGATGCACGCGGACGCCGACCTGTTCGAGAAGACCGCGTTCGAGGTCATCGCTCGAGACTCGCCGACCAAAGGCGCAGTCACGGCGAAACTGCTGCGCCCGCTCCTCGAGCTGCCCGAACCAGTTGTGGTTCTGCTCGAGGAAATCGGTCACCTCGTCGTAGGGGTTGTAGTCGAAGCGAACCGAGTCCTCGTCGGCTTGCCGCTCGCGCCGCGCCAGGCTCGCCATCACGTGATCGAGCTGGCTTCGGGTGTTCTTGTAGAGGTTGAAGAGCGCAGTGATCGTCGCGACCATCCGTGGCTCGGCGCTGATGCTGGCCAGGTCTTCTTCGCTCAGATTGAGCGAGCGGAGCAGCGGCTCGTCGATCAGGCGCGCCAAGCCATCGTCGACACGGCGCTCGCCGAGGCTCGACATGAAATCCTCGACCCCGACTCCATAGAGCTCGAGCGCTTGGAACAGGAGCGGAAGCTGGACGACCCGTTTGCCCTTCTCGATCAGGCTCAAGTAGGCGGGCGAAATCTTGAGCCGGCGCGCGACCTCGCTCTGCTGCAGGCCGCGCCGGAGCCGCAGCTCCCGCAGACGCTGCCCCATCGCCGCGTTGGTCTCGGCCATCGGAGGCATTTACCGCAAATTTACAAGATTCACCAGGCCAGTGAGACGTGAAAACCGAGGCTCCCAAGCCACTTGACCCCTAGTGGCCGTATGATAGGCCAATGAACGACGGGCTTGACTGTGTGAAGCTGTAAAGAGCACCGCAACGGTCACCAGAGCCCCGGACGCAGGCAAGGCCAAAACGAGGTAGGCTTCGGCCTCCTCAAGGGCGAATCGCAGACGAAAGGACCGGCGAATGGCGCAGGACGGCAAGCGGGATCGCGACAGACCGTGGATCATGCGGACCTACTCGGGTCACAGCACGGCCGCCGCATCGAACGAGCTCTATCGAACCAACCTCGCCAAGGGCCAGACCGGCCTCAGCGTGGCGTTCGATTTGCCGACGCAGACCGGGTACGACGCGGACGATCCGCTCGCCCGCGGTGAGGTGGGCAAAGTCGGTGTTCCGGTCTCACACATCGGCGACATGAGGGCGCTCTTCGACGGGATTCCGCTCGACCAGATGAACACCTCGATGACGATCAATGCGCCCGCGGTCTGGCTGCTGTCGCTCTACGTCGCTGCGGCCGAGGACCAGGGGGTCGACCCGCGCGTACTGCGGGGAACGACCCAGAACGACATCATCAAAGAGTATTTGTCTCGGGGCACCCACATTTTCCCGCCGGCCGCATCGATGCGGCTGATCACCGACCTCATCACCTACACGGTGGACGAGGTCCCGAAGTGGAATCCGATCAACATCTGCAGCTACCACCTGCAAGAAGCCGGCGCGACGCCGACCCAAGAGCTGGCCTATGCGCTGGTCACCGCCATCGGAGTGCTCGATGCCGTCAAGGCGACCGGGCGGATTCCCGAAAGCGAGTTCGGCAAAGTGGTCGGGCGAATCAGCTTCTTCGTCAACGCCGGCATCCGATTCGTCGAAGAGCTCTGCAAGATGCGCGCGTTCGTCGAGCTCTGGGACCGAGTCACTCGAGAGCGCTACGGCGTGACCGACGCGAAGCAGCGCCGCTTCCGATACGGAGTGCAGGTGAATTCGCTCGGCCTCACCGAACAGCAGCCGGAAAACAACGTCATCCGCATCGTCCTCGAGATGCTCGCCGTTACGCTGAGCAAGGACGCCCGGGCCAGGGCTATTCAGCTCCCGGCCTGGAATGAGGCCCTCGGCCTTCCCCGGCCCTGGGACCAGCAGTGGTCGCTACGCACGCAGCAAATCCTGGCCTACGAGACCGACCTCCTCGAGTACGCCGACCTCTTCAAGGGCAGCGAGGTCGTCGGAGCGCACACGCACGAGCTCGTGGATTCGGCTTGGGCAGAGGTGCAGGAAGTCCTGAAGCGCGGCGGCGCAGTCGAGGCCGTCGAGAGCGGCTACATCAAGCAGAAGCTCGTCGAGTCGAATGCCGCGCGGCTCCGCGCAATCGAAAACGGCGAGCAGATCGTAGTTGGCGTCAACAAGTACATCGAGAGCGCGCCCTCGCCTCTCACGGAGAACCTCGACGAGGCGATCCTCACCGTCGACCCGAAAGTCGACGCCAACCAGCGCGCGGCCCTCGCCCGCTGGAAAGAAGAGCGTGACAACGGAGCGGTCGAAAAGGCCCTCGCCGAGCTCGAGCGCGTCGCCAGAAGCGACGGCAACATGATGGCCCCATCGATCACGGCCGCGCACGCCGGCGTGACGACCGGCGAATGGGCGAACCTTCTCCGAGGAGTCTTCGGCGAATACCGAGCGCCGACGGGCGTCGCGGGGGCAACCGTCAAGACCACAGGCAAGGGCCCGAGCGCCGAGACGATCGCGCGCCTCCGGACGCGCCTCGACGGGCTCGAACGGCAAATGGGCCGACGCCCGAAGCTCCTGGTCGGGAAGCCAGGCCTCGACGGCCACTCGAACGGGGCTGAGCAGATCGCGATCAAGGCGCGCGACGTGGGCTTTGATGTCGTCTACGAAGGCATCCGGGTCTCGCCGGAGCAAATCGTGGCTTCCGCGCTCGAAGAAGGCGTTCACCTCATCGGCCTGAGCATCCTCAGCGGCTCGCACCTGGCTCTGGTCCCCGAGGTCGTCCAGCGGCTCCGCGACGCTGGCCTCAGCGACATCCCCGTGGTTGCCGGCGGCATCATCCCCGAAGCGGACGCAGAGCAGCTTCGCGCCGAAGGCGTCGCAGCGGTCTACACGCCCAAGGATTTCGAGCTCGACAACATCATGAGCGACTTGATCGATCTGGTGGACCGCCAGCATGCCGCCGAGTGATCTCGCCGACGACGCACAGCGAGTGATGTCGTCCGACAAGGCGGCGGTGTCGCGCGCCTTGAACCTCGTCGAAGATCGGCGACCCGAATCACAGGCCCGGGTCGCATCGCTCTTGGCGGCCCTCAAGGACGCACCGAAGTCCGCCGTCGGGCATCGCGTCGGCCTCACCGGGCCGCCCGGCGTGGGCAAGAGCACGCTTACCTCGGCGCTCGCCCGCGGGGTCCGGCGCGGCGGTCGCACGGTCGGCGTCGTCGCGGTCGATCCCTCGAGCATCCGGTCCGGCGGTTCCCTGCTCGGCGACCGCGCCCGCATGAGCTTCGACCCCAGCGATGCGGGCCTCTTCGTGCGCTCTCTGGCGACCGCCGGAGAGGTCGGCGGCCTTGCATACGCAGCCAACTCCTCGATGCGCGTCCTGGCGGCGGCCTACGACATGGTCGTCGTCGAAACCACGGGCGTCGGCCAGTCGGAAATCGACATCGTCCACGTGGCCGACACGGTCGTCCTGGTCATTCAGCCTGGAAGCGGCGACGTGCTCCAGTTTCTGAAGGCCGGCATCATGGAGATCCCCGACATCCTCGTGGTGAACAAGGCCGACCACGAGGAGCTCGCAGACCGAGCCGTCGCCGATCTCCGCGGCGCGATTCAAACGGCCAACGCCGCAGGTGCCAGCGGCGGACAAGACCCAGGCTGGGAGACGCCGATCGTGGCGACGAGCGCCACCAAGGGCACAGGGATCGACACCCTGATCGACGCCCTCCGACAGCACCGGGCCCACCTCGAAACCGGGCTCCGCGCCCGTCGCCGTCAAGGCGAGGTCCACTGGGCGCTCGACCTTTTCAGCCGGAAGCATGGCGAGCACGGGGTTTCGACCCTAGGTGGAATCGAGCGTCTGAGAGCCCGCGCCGAACGAGAGCTCGACGACGGTGAAACGCCGTTGAGCCTTTGCGAACGATTGAGCCAGGAGTATGTAACAACGCTCCGCCAAACTTCATGAGGAAGACATGAGTGAACGTCCAGATATCGTCCCCGTTGGTCAAATCCCAGAGCTAGGCGTCGTGCCCGAAAAAATGCACGCCTGGGTCATTCGCCCCGAACGCTTCGGTGAACCGAACAAGTCGTTCGAGACCGAGGAGATGCCGGTCTGGGATCTCGCTCCCGACGAGGTCCTCGTGCAGGTGATGGCGGCTGGGATCAACTTCAACGCGATCTGGGCAGGCCTCGGCAAACCGGTCAACGTGCTCAAGGGGCACGGCCTCGATTTCCACATCGCAGGCTCCGACGCGTCGGGGGTCGTCTGGGCTGTCGGAGCGGGCGTCACCGACCACAAGGTCGGGGACGAGGTGGTTCTTCACTGTAACCACCTCCGCTTCCCGGGCACCAACGACCTTCAGACGATTTGGGGCTACGAGACCCCCGACGGATCGTTTGCGCAGTTCACCAAAGTGCAGGGCCAGCAGGTGCTCCCGAAACCACCACAACTGAGCTGGGAAGACGCCGCAAGCTACGGCCTCACCTATTACACGGCACACCGAATGCTCATCGATCGGGCGAAAATCGAACCCGGCGAGGACGTGCTCATCTGGGGCGCCGGCGGCGGCCTCGGCGTGTTCGCGGTCCAGCTCTGCGCGGTCGCAGGCGCACGAGCAATCGCGGTCGTTTCGAGCGACGACAAGGCCGAGCTATGCATGAAGCTCGGGGCCCACGGCGTAATCAACCGCAAGGAGTTCCCCGGGGTTCAGTACAAAGACAACATGACCGAGGAAGAACAGGCCAAGCACAAGGCCGACCTCAAGGGCTTCGGCAAGCGCATCTGGGAGATCCTCGGGGAGCGGAAGGGCCCGGAGGTGGTGTTCGAGCACGTCGGCAAGGCGACGTTCCCCGCCAGCGTGTTCCTCGCGGAGAAGTACGGACGCATCGTGATCTGCGGCGCGACCACCGGCTACAATCTCAACTTCGACGTGCGGCACCTCTGGATGCGGCAGAAGCGGATCATCGGCTCGCACTTCGCGGACGCCGATTCGGCCGGCCGGGCCAACCGGTTGATGATCCAGGGCAAGGTGAAGCCGGTGATGACCCGCCTCTTCACCTGGGATGAAATCGTCGACGCTCACCAGCTCATGTACGAGAACAAGCTCTTCGGCACCGTCTCGGCGCTCGTGGGAGCCCCCCGCCCCGGTCTCAAGAACCTCGAAGAAACCCGCGCCGCGATCGCCAACGGTTAGGAGAAGGCCATGCAGAAAGTCATCGAAGCCATCGAGGGCGTCTACCAGCGCGCGCACGACAACGTGAAGGCGCTCGTCACCGAAGGCGACCGGATCAGCGGCAGCAAGCTCAACGCGAACCAGCTCGCCGCGCACGCCGTCGCCTACCTGGCGACCGAGCTCGAAGCCTGCCGACAGATGGCGGCCTGGGCGGAACGCGTCGGTGGCGAGTACGAAGGCAAGGTCGCGCGCGCGTACGTGGGCGAGGTAGCCCGCTCGATCGTCGGTGGCGTCGACCTCGGCGCCTGCGAGAACATCAGCTTGGCCGAGGTGGGCCTCAACCAGGGCGACCTGCTCGAAACGGTGCTTCAGCCGGATGTCGTCGCATTCTGCGCCGAGCACTCGAACGGCAACGTCTACGTCGAGCTTGCCGAGCACGCCCGCGAGCACGGCATGCCGAACCCCGGCCTCGGCGACGAGATGCTCGACGAGATTCGCTCGCAATTCTCGAAGTTCGTCGACGCGGAGGTCATTCCCCGAGCGCAGGACATCCACAGGCACGACGTGCTGATTCCAATGGACATCATCGATCAGATGAGCGAGCTCGGCGTCTTCGGCCTCACCATCCCAGAGGAGTACGACGGACTAGGCCTGAGCAAGGTCGCCATGTGCGTCGTCACCGAAGAGCTCTCCCGCGGCTACATCGGCGTCGGCTCGCTCGGCACCCGCTCCGAAATCGCCGCCGAGCTAATCATGGGCGGCGGCACCGAAGAGCAGAAGCAGAAATGGCTCCCGAAGCTCGCAGCCGGCGAAGTGCTCTCAACCGCCGTTTTCACCGAGCCCAACACCGGTTCGGACCTGGCGCACCTCGGGACGCGCGCCGTGAAGCAGGACGATGGCAGCTACGTCGTCAACGGCGCCAAGACCTGGATAACCCACGCCGTCCGCGCCGACCTGATGACTCTGCTCGCTCGAACCGACGCGAACGAGCCGGGCTACAAGGGCCTGTCGATGTTCCTCGCCGAAAAGACCCGCCGCACCGGTGAGGACGGCGAAGCGGAGTTCGTCGACGAGGGCCTGACCGGCACCGAGATCACCGTGCTCGGCTACCGGGGCATGAAAGAGTACGAGCTCGGCTTCGAGGACTTCAAGCTCCCCGCGGACTCGCTCCTCGGCGGCCAAGAAGGCGCAGGCTTCAAGCAGCTCATGCGCACGTTCGAGAGCGCTCGCATCCAAACCGCTGCGCGCGGCGTCGGCGTCGCCCAGGCCGCCCTCGAGGACGCGATCCTCTACGCGACCGAGCGCGAGCAGTTCGGCGGCCCTATCTTCCAGTTCCCCCGCGTCGCTCGCAAGATCGGCCGGATGATCTGCCGCATCCAGGCTGGAAGGCAGCTCACCTACTTCAGCGCCCGCGAGAAGGACGAGGAAAAGCGCTGCGACCTCGAGGCCGGCATGGCGAAGCTCCTGGCGACGCGATCCGCTTGGGAATCCGCGGACGCCAACGTCCAGATCCACGGCGGGAACGGCTACGCGGAGGAGTACACGGCGTCGCGGCTGCTGGTGGATGCTCGAGTCCTCAGCATCTTCGAGGGCGCCAACGAAATTCAGGCACACGTCGTCGCGCGCCGGCTTCTCGAAAGCTGACGCAAGGGGCCCGAGCGGCCATACTGGCCCGGCATGAGCCCTGATCGCGCAGCTCAAGCGCGAAGGCTGCTTCGCATCGCCTTTGCCATGGTGCTCGGGCTGCAGGTCTTTCTGGCCGTGTGGGGCGTGGCCGATCAATGGACACGCGGCCACAACGGCTGGAACGGTGCTGCGTACCAGAACGCCGCCCGCAACACCCTCCGCTGGGACGTTCTCTTTCCGCTTCAGTTCGAAACGGCGAACGTCCCGCCGGAACCGGAAGAGCTCTACACGCACGCGCCCCTCGCGCTCCACTTGAACAACGTCGTGAGCATGAGCGTCTTCGGTGACCGCGAGCTCTCGATCCGACTGGTCGCCGGATTCTGGAGCGTAGCCGCGCTCTGTATGCTCTTCGCCGTCGTACGGCGGCTCTGGGGCGACGGACCGGCGATCCTCTCCGCGGCGATCTACGTCCTGCTTCCGATCAACGCAATCTATACGAACATGGCCAACCATTCGGCGGGCTTCATCTTCT
>JBLYYU010000459.1:0-2594 GCA_048550275.1 Polyangiales bacterium | reverse complement strand
CCAAGAAGCGTCCGAGTAAGGCGCCCGCCAAGAAGCGGGTGTCCACCGCTCCGAAGGCGAAATCCCAGCCGAAGAAGGCGGCTCGAAAGAGCAAGCCCCCGGTTCGCGTTGCCAGCGCGGCCCCGCCTGTGCCGGAGCCCAGCCCCAAGGCGACGAGCAGCAAGTCCGGGCTCCATACGCGCATCTGCGAGATGTTCGGCATCGAATACCCGATCATTCAGACCGGCATGGGTTGGGTGTCGGGAGCTCGGCTGACTTCGGCGACAAGCGCCGCAGGTGGCCTTGGCATTCTGGCCGCGGCGACGATGACATTCAAAGAGCTCGAGGAGACCATCGCGAAGGTGAAAAGCCGGACGGACAAGCCCTTCGGCGTGAACATGCGGGCTGATCAGTCGGACGTCATGAAGCGTGTCGACCTTCTCATCCGTGAGAAGATCAAAGTTGCGAGCTTCGCGCAGGCGCCCGGTGAGCGCGTCGTCAAGACACTCAAGGACGCCGGCGTTCTCACGATGCCCACGATTGGCGCACGCCGTCACGCCGAGAAGGTCCAAGCCTGGGGAGTCGACGCTGTCATTGCACAGGGCCACGAGGGCGGCGGCCACACGGGTCAGATCCCGACCTCGATTCTCATCCCGGACGTGTCCGCGGCTGTCGATATTCCGGTCGTAGGGGCGGGCGGGTTCCGCGACGGCCGAGGTCTGGTGGCCGCGCTCGCGCTCGGCGCCGAAGGGATTGCCATGGGCACCCGCTTCTTGCTCACTCGAGACAGCCAGGTGCCGGACCACGTGAAGCAGGTCTACGTAGACACGAAAGCGAATGGTACGATCGTCACCAAGGCGGTCGACGGTCATCCGCAGCGGGTCATCCGCACCTTCCTCATCGAGCAGCTCGAGAAGGCGAACCCGATTACCCGGTTCCCGCGAGCGGCTCTGAACGCGCTCTCCTTGATGCGAGTCACCGGCACCTCGCTGCCCGAGCTGCTCGAAGAAGGTATGGCGATGAAGCAGAACCAGGAGCTTACCTGGGCGCAGCTCGCCATGGCGGCCAATGCCCCAATGCTGACCAAGGCCTCGATGGTCGACGGCAAGGTCGAGGCGGGCATCCTCCCCACAGGCCAAATCGCTGGCGTCATCGACGAAATTCCAACGGTCGCCGAGCTGCTCCAGCGGATCATGGCCGAGGCCGAAGCAACCCTCGAGCGGCTGGGCGCCTGAGCTAGCGCGATGGATCTCAGCTTCACCGATTCGGAGAACGCCTTTCGGGCGGAGTGCCGCTCCTGGCTCGAGGCGAACGTTCCGAGCGAACCGCTCCCTTCGGGGGACACCAAGGACGGCTACGCACTTCACCTCGAATGGGAGCACGAGCTTTTCGATGCCGGCTGGGCGGCGGTGTCCTGGCCGAGGGCGTACGGTGGCCGCGAGGCAACGCTCTTCGAGTGGCTCATCTTCGAGGAGGAATACTATCGCGTTGGCGCACCGAGTCGGGTCACGCAGAACGGAATCTTTCTGTTGGCGCCAACCTTGTTCGAGTTTGGCACCGACGAGCAGAAGGAACGAATCCTTCGCCCGATGGCGCGGGGTGATGTTTCCTGGGGGCAGGCCTGGTCCGAGCCCAACGCGGGTAGCGATCTCGCTTCGCTCAAGAGCAGCGCACGACGCGTCGATGGCGGTTGGCGTCTGAGTGGTCAGAAGACCTGGTCCACGCGCGCGGTGTTCTGCGACATGGCGTACGGCCTATTCCGGACCGACCCGGATCAGGCGCGTCACCGCGGGCTGACCTATTTCATGTTTCCGCTTCACGCTGAAGGTGTGACAGTTCGGGGCGTCGATCGTTTGGACGGCGACGAGGGCTTCGCGGAGATCTTTCTCGAGGACGTGTTCGTCTCCGACGCGGACATCATCGGCGAGGTGAATCAGGGGTGGAAGGTGGCGATGGCGACCACCAGCTCCGAGCGGGGACTCAGCCTCCGAAGTCCAGGCCGGTTCATGGCGACCGCTTCGCGATTGATCGACCTCTACCACCGCTACCGCGATCGCTCTGACCCTGTGCTTCGCGATCAGGTCATTCAAGCTTGGATGGACGCGCAAGTGTATCGATGGTTCACTTTCCAGACGGTCACTCGCATGATGCAGGGCGAGTCGATCGGCCCGGACTCGAGTATGAACAAGGTGTTCTGGTCCGAGATGGACGTTCGTACGCACGAAACCGCCCTCGCGATCATCGGCGAAGCGCTCGAGCTCGATGAGGGGTCCGCGAGCGCCGTCGATGCCGGTCACTGGATGAAGGGTTTCCAGTTCGCGCTGGCCGGCCCCATCTACGCGGGCACGAACGAAATCCAACGAAACATCATCGCTGAGCGTGTGCTCGGGCTCCCCCGGAAGTAGTCGCATGCGTTTTGCTTTCACCGACGATCAGAAGATGCTCCGCGACACCGTACGCGAAGTCTTGCAACGCGAGTGCGCTCCCGAAGTCGTCCGTGCGTCTTGGGAGGGGAACTCCGCGGGCGGTCGCGCTGTCTGGGATACGCTGGCCGAGACCGGCGTGATCGGCATGACGGCCTCCGAGGACTCCGGTGGCATGGGGATGACCGAGCT
>JBLYYU010000458.1:0-7937 GCA_048550275.1 Polyangiales bacterium | reverse complement strand
CCGCGAACGATGTTGCGGAACCGGGAATGATCCTGGTCGATGCGCAGCGACACCCGTTACTCCTTTACGTCGCCCCTCGCGAAGATGCTGGCGACATAGGCGAGCACATCGGTCGCCGAAGCTTCGTTGTACCCGTAGTACTTGATGAGCCGGTTCTTGATTATGTCGATCTTGTCCTGAGTTTCCTTGTCGATGACGTTCGAGACGAAGCTCGAGAGCTTGATCGAATCCTTTTGGTCTTCGAAGAGCTTCATCTCGAGCGCGCGTCGCAGGCGATCGTTGGTTTCGTACGTGAACTTCTCCCCTTCGAGCGCCAGGTGCCCGATGAAGTTCATGATCTCGCGCCGGAAATCGTCCTTTCGAGGGTCGGTGATGTCGATCTTCTCTTCGATCGAGCGCATCAACCTTTCGTCCGGCTCTTCGTCTTTGCCCGTGTACTTGTTCTTCACCTTCTGCTTCATCAGGTAGGCGCGAATGTTGTCGATGTAGTTAGCGCAGAGCCGACCGATGGCTTCTTCATCCGCGCTGATGGCGCGCTGCACCTCGTTCTTCACGATTTCGTCGTACTCCGCCTTCACGACGCTGATCAGCTCGCCGAAGCGCTTGCTCTGATCTTCGCCGACCGTGAGTGACGCGTTGAGGCCCTTCTCGAGCTCATTGAGCACCATGAACGGATTGATGTAGCCTTCGTTGCCGTCACGGACGAGCGAGTTGCTGATCTTGTCCTGCACATAGCGAGGCGACATGCCTTCGAGACCTTCGCGGCTCGATTCTTTGCGAAGCTCCTTCACGTTGTCCTGCGTGTAGCCGGGGAGGATCTTGCCATCGTAGAGCTTCAGCTTCTGGAGCAAGGCGAGTTGATGCTTCTTGGGCTCTTCGAGGCGGGTCAGGACGGCCCACATCGCAGCGACTTCGAGCGTGTGAGGCGCCACGTGCTTGCCGCGCAAACGCTCTGAGCTGAAGTCTTTTTGATAGATCTTGATCTCCTCGCTCATCTTCGTGATGTACGGGATGTCGATCTTGATGGTTCGGTCGCGAAGCGCTTCCATGAACTCGTTGTTGATCAGTTTCTTGTATTCAGCCTCGTTGGTGTGCCCGATGATCACCTCGTCGATGTCGGTCTGAGCGAACTTCTTGGGCTTGATCTTGTGCTCCTGGGTTGCACCGAGCAGGTCGTAGAGGAAGGCGACGTCCAGCTTGAGAACCTCGACGAACTCGACCACACCGCGGTTCGCCACGTTGAATTCGCCGTCGAAGTTGAACGCCCTGGGGTCCGAATCGGAGCCGTATTCGGCGATCTTGCGGTAGTTGATGTCGCCGGTGAGCTCGGTGGAGTCCTGGTTCTTTTCGTCTTTCGGCTGAAAGGTGCCGATGCCGACGCGGTCCTGCTCGCTCATGATCAAGCGTTTCACGTTGATGTGATTCGCCATCACCTTCGACCAGTCGCCGTTGTAGCGCTCGAGGAGGCTTCGGAAGATGAATCGGCACGCCGGGTTGAGCTCGCCGCGCACCACGACGCGCCGCCGGTCATCGCCGAGGCGAAGCTCTTGGATCGCTTTGTCGCGCCAATCAGCCGGTATCAAGCGAAGCGGCTCGTCGTGCATGGGGCAGGGGAAGATGTCGTCTCCGCCCGCGAGCCCCGTCTGGTGCAAGTTCGTCCACTCGTAGGTGTAGAGCGCGCCTTCAGCGGTTCGTGAGTAGCGCTCGAGGCCCTTCTTGAGGAGTCGAGCGATCGTGCTCTTCGACGAGCCAACCGGACCGTGTAGCAAGATGATTCGCTTTTCGGGACCGTACCCTTGAGCGGCCGCGTGCAGCACGTGCACGAGTCGCATCAGGGGGATGTCCAAACCGAAGATCGCGTCCTTGCCGTTTTCGATCGGGTCCTTGAAGAACGGATATCGAATCAGCTTCTTCTTGTTGTCGATGTACTCTTCTTCACCGTACGAGATGACCATGTCGTAGAGACGCTGGAACGCGTTGCGCGTGACCTGCGGCTTGTCCCGTACGATCTGAAGGTAGTCTTCGAAGGAGCCTTCCCAGTGTAGATCCTGGTAGCTTTCGTAGTCTTGAAGGGCGGCGATCCGCTTGACCATTTCCCCCATTGCGAAGTCCTCCTTGGCGATCATGGTATCACCAACGAGGATCGTTGTTAACTATCGAAGCCAGGCGGCGATGCACGTGGCGATCACGCAGGCGAATACGAACCAGCGCAAGCCGGTCGCGGGCACCTTGAGCATCAGGCGCACTCCGAGCCGTGCGCCTAGAATCGACGAGGCCGCCAAGACCAAGGCCGGTGTCCACGACACCAGGCCAGCCCAGACGAAGATGCCAAGTGAGACCGTGCCAAATACGAGCGTAACAACCAACTTGAGTGCGTTGCCGGAAATAATATCGTGACGCAGCGTTCCAACGAGGACACCGAGAAGTAGAAAACCAACGCCCGCTTGAATGAAACCCCCGTAAATACCGGCCAGAAACAGCCCCAGGTAGGAACGCGGCGCTTCGGCGGGCTGCAGCGTCGGCCCCTCGCCGGGAATCAAGGTTCGCTTACGAAAAGCGATGAGCGCGGCCATGACGATCATCGTCCCGAGCATGATCGGCTTCAACACATCGCGCGGAACCCAGGTGGCTAGCAGTGCGCCGAGCGTCGCGCCGAGAACCGTGGGGATCAGGATTGGAACAACTGAGCTCGTGTCGAGCTTGCCTTCGCGTCGGAGCGCGGTCGTGCCTGCAATGCTCTGTGTGACCACGCCGAGCCGGTAGGTGCCGTTTGCGACGTCCGCGGGAAGCCCGAGCGCCATCAACGCGGGCAAGACGATCATCCCGCCGCCCCCTGCGATGACATTCACGAACGTCGCGAGCACCCCCGCCGCAGCGAGGATCGCGAGGCTTTGATAACTCAGCTCCTCGATCATGAACGTTCCGCGACCGCACTATAGCCGGTTTTCGTTTCTCGGTACGTGCCGTGCCAAAGCATGCTAGCGTCCTCCAACGTGAAGAAGACCTACGTCTTGGATACCAATGTGGTCCTTCACGACCCGTTAGCGGTCTATAAATTCGAGGACAACGCGGTCGTCCTGCCGATCTTCGTCATCGAAGAGGTCGACCAGTTCAAGAAAGAGCTCAGCGAGCTCGGGCAGAACGCTCGGCACCTTTCGCGGATCCTCGATGAGCTTCGAACACAGAACGGGCACACGCTCGATCAAGGCGTCGCGCTAGAGAGCACCGGCGGCGAGCTTCGCGTCGCAGTGCCACCAGACATGCCCAAAGGCGGTCGCGGCGCGGGCGAGATGGATCGTCGAATCCTTCAGATGGCGCTCGACCTTCGCGATGAGCACCCCGATCAGCCACTGATCTTCGTCACCATGGATACGAACCTCCGCATCCGGGCGGATGCTCTCGGGCTCAAGGCGGAAACCTACGAGGGTGGTCGCGTTTCGATCGACGAGCTCTATTCGGGCGTCGTCACGGTGGACGTGGATCGCGCGATGGTGGACCAGCTCGCCAAGCGTGAGACGATCGACGCCGGCCGGCTCGACGAGGAGCTCTACCCGAATGCCGGTGTCGTCCTTCGCGAGCGCGATCGCCCGCGGCACACGGCGCTCGGGCGCTTCGACCCCAAGGAGGGGACCGTCGTTCCGCTTCGCGTGGGCCGGGAGGGGGTCTGGCGTGTTCGGCCGCGGAACCTCGAGCAGTACTTTGCCCTCGACATGCTGCTTTCCCCCGAAATCCACCTTCTGACGCTCGTCGGCAAGGCCGGCACCGGGAAAACACTGCTCGCGATTGCGGCCGGTCTTCAATCCGTGATTCAGGATGGCGCGTACAGCCGAATGCTGGTTTCCCGGCCGATCTTTCCCATGGGCCGAGATGTCGGCTATCTACCGGGGACAGTGGAGGAGAAGTTGAACCCCTGGATGCAACCGATTTTCGACAATCTCGAGTACATCTTCAGTAGCGGGCGAGGGCGCGTGTCCGAGCATCGCAACTACGAAGAGCTCGTGGCTTCCGGTGTCATCCAAGTCGAACCGCTCACGTACATTCGCGGCCGTTCACTGCCCAACCAGTTCCTGGTCGTCGACGAGGCGCAAAACCTCACCCCACACCAGGTGAAGACCGTCATCACTCGTTGCGGCGCGGACACCAAGATCATTCTCACCGGCGACCCTTACCAAATCGACAATCCGTACGTGGATGCCGCGAGCAACGGCCTCACCGTAGTCGCCCAACGGTTTCAGGGCGAGGACATCGGCGCCCATGTCACTCTTTCGAAAGGTGAGCGCAGTGAGCTCGCAGAGCGCGCCACCCAGCTTCTCTGATCGCCTTCGGCCTCGCCTGCGTGCCGAGCTCGACGTGGCCCTGCGTCGTTTGCATGGCACGGCGCGCCTGCTAGTCGGCTCGACGACTCACAGTGACCCCGCCGAGCGCAATCGGCTCACCCAATGTCTAGTCCGTGGCGCGCACGCGAAGCCTCTTTGGGAGTGGACGCCCGTCGCGGTCGATCGGAGCATCTGGCGCGAGCTCGCAAGAGCGCGAAAGCTCGCGGAGCAGTTCGAGGCCGCCGACCTCTATTTGCCGCGTCTCGAGGAGCTCGAAACCGAGCTGCTCCTCTTGGAATCTCTCGGTCGAAGCAAGCAAGTGCGACCGATGGCTGCCCGCCTTTTCGGAACTGGGGGTGAGCGTCTCTTTGAGGACGGCGAGCACCGGGTGCTCGATGCGGCGCACGAAATCCTGTCGAACACCCCGCTCGATCAGGAGGCGAAAACCATCCCCGCCACCTCGGCGAACGGCGCCAACCTCCGCGATCTCATGCTCGCCTACGCCAAGCATGTGGGTCTGCACATCGCCGTGCGCGTGGACCCGAACCTGATCGCGAACGCGGCTGTTGGCGAACGCACGGTTTTCATCGCGGACCGGCAATTTGGGGCGCACGAAGCGCAGCGTCTCGCGACTCACGAGGTGTATGGCCATTTGGTCTCGGGCTTCAACGGCCGATCGCAGACGCTCGGTGTGCTGGCGATCGGGACCGCCGGTTCGTACGGCGACCAGGAAGGCGTGGCGATCTATCTAGAGGAGCTCGCGGGCTTGCTCAGCCCGTCCAGGCGTCGGACGCTGGCGGGCCGACTGCTTGCGACGCACGCCATGCACGCAGGTGTGTCCTTCGGCGATACCGCTCGGAGTATGGTCAGCGAGCATGAATTCACGCCTGCCGATGCCGTGACCCTTTGCGAGCGCGCATTCCGGGCCGGGGGAGTTGCGCGGGACGCGGTTTACCTCACGAGTTGGTTGCGGGTGCGTCGCGCGGTGATCCGCGGAGAAGCGCATTTGTCCGAGCTACAACTTGGAAAGGTTTCGCTCGCGGCCCTGCCGGAGGTGCGTCGTCTCGTTGGCGAAGGCGTCGTCGGCCAGCCGATTTACTTGTCGAATTTGGCGAGGAGCCTCGGCAGAACCGGGGCCGGCACCAGGTCGGCCACATTGCCGCCGAGCCTCGCGACCTCTTTGACCAGGTTGGACGCGACGTAGAAATAGGCGTCGTTCGCCATGATGAAGACCGTCTCGACTTCTCGGTTGAGGTGACGGTTCATGTTGGCCATTTGGAGCTCGTACTCGAAGTCGGCGACGGCACGGAGGCCGCGAAGGATGACGCGCGAATTTCGTTTCCGTGCGTAGTTGACGAGGAGCCCGTCGAAGCTGTCGACCTCGATGCGACCCGGATCGGCGCCCATGTCGTCCGCCGCCTCGCGGATCATCTCCATCCGCTCCGCGACGCTGAAGAGAGGCTGCTTCTTGTCGTTGTTCAAGACCGCGACGATGATCGTTTCGAAGGCGACCAGCCCGGCTTGAAGGATGGCGGTGTGCCCCTTGGTGATCGGGTCGAACGAGCCCGGATAGACGGCGATGCCTCTCACTGCGTCCCTTTCCCGGCGGGATAGACGCCGAGGCTGATACCGGTCTGACCATAGCGGTAGTCCGCATCGGGCGCGAGGTGATTTGGCCAGGCCCACTCGTAGCTGACAGGCCGCTCCACGACGATCCAAGCGCCCGGCGCCAGACGCCCATGCACCGCCAGTGCTTCGAGTATCGGCGGAATCGAATCGATCGCCGCGTACGGCGCGTCGGCGAAGACGAGACTGAAGCCTGAACCAGTCTTCGGGATCTTCTGGATGACGCTCTCCGGATCCCCCAAAAGGTCCAGACGTATGGTCCGAGCCTTTGCGGCGATGCCGAGCTCTGCTGCGCTCTGCTTGATTCGTCGGAGAGCGTTCGCATCGCGCTCGACCAGAAGTGACGAGGCGGCCCCACGGGACAGGGCTTCGAAGCTCAGCGCGCCGGTGCCTGCGAACAAGTCCAAGACCCGTGCCCCATCGAACGCATCGCGGGCTTGCAGGGCGGAACCGAGGGCTTCCCTCACCCGGTCGGAAGTGGGACGCGTGCCTCGACCGCCCGGCGATGCGAGCCTCCGTCCGGATAGGCGGCCGCCGACTATGCGCATGGCCTCAGAAGGTCAGGCGTGCCGTGACGCCGCCGCGGCGCTTTCCGGCGATCGGCGCGATGTTCAGCCGCGCCCGGTCGCTGCGCTGCTTGCTCCGGACCGACTTCACGAGCAACCAAGTGCCCACACCTGCCGAAGCCAATCCCATGCTCAAGAACACCCACTGCAACGTCTCGTGTCGATCCGCTTTGGAGCACAGTGAGCCCAGCTCTTCAACTCCGAAATTCGTATTGGCGGCGCAAACGTCGTTGACGCCCGTCCCGGCGAGCAGGCGCGCCCGCTGAAATGCTGGGTCTTTTTCCACGTTGCGGATGCTGGACCAACTCCAGGCAGAGAGGCCTAGAAACACCACCGTGCTCGCGTAGCTGACCGCTGCCGGCCAGACCGGGAACTCCTCTACCGGACGCTCGCGCAAGAGGTCCAGAGTAGACTGGTCGAGGCCGAGCTCGTTGTCCCCGCTCAGCATCAAGTCGAGGGCCTGTTCCTTGCCAAGCTGATCGAGAGGAGCGTCCGCGAGGATCTGAGCCTGCGTCTGGCCGATCATCGCCAGTGCATGCGGGGTGCTCTGCGCTCTGGTAAATCGCAAGGACGAGGTCTTTTCGATCGCACCAGTCGTAGCGTCGAAGAAGAAGAGCTCTGCCGCAAACTCGTACCCATCTTCGTTGTCCGTGGGTACTCGAGACAGGGAACCGGAGATCAGTCCGTCCGCCTCGAGGGCAGCGGCCACCTTGGAGAGACAGGCCGCGTCCGCGCTATCGCAACCATGCACGATCATGAGCTGTTCGAGGGAGACCATCGCGCCGTGCAGCTCCCAGCCCTGGACGGCGGTCGTGCCAGCTCGAAGCCAACCGCTCAGCTCGTTCGCTACGCCGTCGTCACCGTCGATCGCCCGGATTCCCGGGACCGCCACCGAGGCTTCATCGGTCGGTTCTTGGGCGCCAGCCAGCCCAGCCGGCACGAAGATGGCCGCCAAGAACAGGCCAGCTCCCAGCTGGAGTATCGATCGCCCCTCAAATCCCACTCAAAAAGAATAAGCAAAACTGAAGCGAGTGGCCAAACGCGCGTCGGAGGGATGAATTGTCCTACCTCCTGCCAGATGCTACTCCCTTGAGGAATTCAGGGAAGCCTACCGAGATGCGGAAGATCTGCCTTCGCTGCGGTTCGAAGTTTGGAGGCCGAGCGGAGTACTGCCCACATGATGGCAGCCTGCTGGTCACCGACGAGGACATCGCCGATCCCTTGATTGGGACCGTTCTGCTCGAGCAGTTCAGGGTCGAGGAGCAGATTGGGACGGGCGGGATGGGGACCGTCTACCGAGCGCATCAGACGACGGTGGGTCGCGACGTCGCGATCAAGGTCCTCAGGCCGGAGCTCGCGCGCGAGGAGCAGGCGGTCTTTCGTTTCGAGCGCGAAGCCCGTCTGGCAATCTCCCTCGACCACCCGAACT
>JBLYYU010000457.1:0-2592 GCA_048550275.1 Polyangiales bacterium | reverse complement strand
TCCTCTGAATGTCCGCGCGGATCGACTGCTCCGACCGCACGGCAAATCGGTTGATGCCGCTCTGCTGAAGCGTCTTGAGCCCCGGCATGGTCCCCGCGAGCTCCTCGAACGTCGACTGAATGGCGTCGAGCAGTGGCGCCTGCACTCCAGAATCGAACGCGGAGGCGCGGGTCGTCAGAAACAAGACGGCGTCGGCCCCCTCCTGCGTCAGGAAACGCCCGTCGACGACGCGGAGCTGACGGCCGGCCGCGTCTTGAACTCGCCGAAACAGATCGGGGACCACGAGCAAAGGGTCGCTCGGCGCGAGCCTCGCGATCGCGGACGAGTCCGGATGCAGCAAGCGTCGCCGCAGACGCTCCGCCGCCGAACGGAGAGCCTCGTCGCTCGCCAGCTCACGGGCCGCGTCGGGATCGGCCGCGATGAAGCCGAACCGGCGTGGGTGGTAGAGGTCCCATAGCTCTCGCTCGAACCCTTCCGGGGGCCCCCCCTCGAGCGATTCGAGCTGCGGTCCCACATCCGGGTGAGCGGTCAGCGCTTCCTCGAAACGACGCGACGCTTCTACGGCCCCAGCCTCGTCGCGAGCGCTCAAGACGAGCACCATCGT
Source organism: Polyangiales bacterium (assembly GCA_048550275.1). Lineage (GTDB taxonomy): Bacteria > Myxococcota_A > Polyangia > Polyangiales > Houyiibacteriaceae > SG8-38. Next base: position 1,988 of record JBLYYU010000457.1, on the reverse strand, counting down.
GCGACTGAGAGGCCCCCGCGCCACGGCCCGTGAGAACTCGCCGATGCTTCGGTCCTCCGACGTCGGAAGAAACGCCGTGATGTCCGCCGAGACCTGAAACCGGCTCGCGACGAAAAGCCCGAGAAGCCCCGCCAGCAAGGCAGCAGCGAGCAGCCGGCGCTTCGCGTCGCCGCTCATGGACCGTCGATGCCGAACAGCGCTTTTCGTTCGGCTGCGTCGAAGCTTCGATTCGGGTCGACGTCGAGCATCCGCGTGATCGTCTCGTCGCCGTTGGTGTCGAAGACGTGGATCTCGTCGACGGCGAGCCCCGTGCCGCTCACCCGCACCTGGCGAATGATGTCAGCGAGGGGCGAAGCCTTGGGCGTGAGCTCCATACGCCAGTGCCCGGCTCGTCCCTCGGTGACACGAATCCGGTACGCGCTCGTCAGCGCGTCTTTGTCCCCGGCAAGCAGGGACACGAAGGAGCCGACGAACGAGCGCACGTCGCGCCGGGCCTGCAAATCGATGACCTGTCGATTCATCCCGTCGTCGACCGTCAAGGCCTTCGGAGTGATCAAGACACTAGACACCTGAGGGGACTCGACCCTTCGGAGCAGGTACCCCGGTGGCGAGAAATACAATCGTCCTCGACTGAGCAGCGGCGCCTTCAGCAACTGCAAGCGCTTCTCTTCGACGAAGGCTCCTTCTAAGCCTTTCATCTGAGCGAACGCCGAGAGCAGCACGTCGAGCTTGACGGGCGACTCTGCCGGTTGAGCGCTCGAAAGCGAAACGGCGAACAACGCTCCAAGCAGGAGCGAAAGCGCAAGCGCTCGGGTCATGGAAACGGGTCACCTTCGCCGGGAGGCTTCTCGGCGTGATAGAGCGTGAGCTGCGCCGAAGCGACGGACTCGGGCCCACGCCTGACTTCGCATTCGTAGACGCTGATCTCTTCTTGGGCACGCAGCTCGCGGACATCCACTGTCAGCTCGTCGCCAACCGCGAGCTTGGGAACCTCGATATCCATGCGCCGGCAGCCGATGATCATCCCGACGCGGATGTCGTTGCCACCTCGAAACGCCGCGTAGCCGCAAGACGCCGCGACGGCCTGTCCCATGTACTCGAGCGACACGATCGTATCGACGACCCCGTCCGACACGAAGCGCATGTTCGGCGTGATCTCGATGCGACAGCGAGCACGCCCCGGTTCCCAGTCGACCATTTCGTCGAGAAGCACCATCGGGCCCTGGTGCGGAATCAGCTCGCGAATCGGCGGATACACCTCAGCCATCGGGACAGAGCACCTCCATGCACCATCCGCTCCCCCGGCCGCGGTCGAGCGCAACCGTCCCTGATTTCCCCGCCTCGATCGCGCAGACCAAATCGAGCAGGCCGACTTGCGGGTTGCGGGCGACCGTCGGCCTCAGCTCCGGGCCGGACAAGGTCGCGGACGATTTGAACGGGCCGCGAAGCCGTACACGCGACCCGGCCTCGCTAGCGCCAAGCGGCGCAAGCGCGATCGCGACGGTCGCCAACTCCCAGGCTTCATCGTCGGGGACCAGAGCCGTCGGCGTAGGCTCCTCACCGCAGGTGATGACCACCGGCTCCCCGCGCTCCGCGATCAGGCCGATCCCCTCGAGCAGGGCCATCGCGGGCGTGTCGTGGTCGGCGCCGAGGGACGTGGTGAACCCCCGATTCTTCGTCGCGATCGAAACGACACCGGACGCCGCGTTGTGAACGCTCAGCGCGAAGGCCATCGGCGAAGGCTCCTCGCGCTCCCGCCACATCTGATTGAGCAGCCCGAGCATGGTGCCGACTTCGCCAAGCGCCGAACCGAACACCGCCGAGCCCTCACCGAGCTCCACGCCCGCAGCATCCGCCGCTTCGAAGTACGCCTCCGCCAAGGCCTTCGTGAGGACACTCGATCGCCCGCGCGCCCGGCGATCGAGACGCGCACCGCCTGGCAGCTGCGGCTCTGCACGGGGAGCGCCAGCCCGCCAGTCCGCCATCGT
>JBLYYU010000456.1:0-3654 GCA_048550275.1 Polyangiales bacterium | reverse complement strand
TCCTGATACAGGGCGCGCGTCATCGAAAGAATCCCACCCTTCGAAGCCGCGTAGGCGCTCATCCAGGGGTGGCTTCCGAGCGCAGAGGTCGAGGAGCAGTTCACGAGGGCGCTGAATCGGTTCTTCAGTAGATGCGGAAGAGCGGCGTGGTTCACGTAGAACGTGCCATTGAGGTTGATGTCGATGATCTCGTGCCACTGCTCGAACGACATCTGGTGCGTGTGATAGGTTCGGAGGATACCAGCGCAATGGCAGAGGGTGTCGAAGCCGCCCATATCCTCGGCCGCCTGGTCGATGACCTTCTTCACGCCTGCCCCGTCGGTAACGTTGCACTCGTACGCCCAGGCCTTTGTCCCGTGGGCTTCGACCATTTGCTTGGTCATCGCGAGCCCCTGGGCGTTGATGTCGATGAGAGCGACATTGCCACCCTCCTCCGCGATGCGCAGCGCAGTAGCCTGGCCGATGCCAGCCGCTGCGCCCGTGATCACAACGTTCTTTCCTTCAAACCTTTTCATCGTACTTCTCGCTCTTCCCTGGTCGTCTAGTAGCCGTGGAGCTCCGCCCAGCGCTGCCGGTGTTGCGAAGGCTTCCCAAAAGTCATGTACGCCGCCTGTGCGCGCTTCATGTAGAACCCGATGTCGTGCTCGTCGGTCACTCCGATGCCGCCGTGCATCTGGATACCTTCTTTGGCGGAGTGCAAGAACGTCTCTGAGGCCATAGCCTGAGCAAGTGAAGCCAGCTTCGGCACGTCCTCCGGTGAGTCGTCGATCGCCCGAGCGGCTGCGAGAACCACCGAACGCGTCAGCGCGAGCTCGGTGAACACCGCGACGGCTCGGTGCTGGAGCGCCTGAAACGAACCGATCGGGACGCCAAACTGCTCACGCTCTTTGATGTACTCGACAGTGTCCGCAAAGGCCTGCTCCGCGGCGCCGAGCATCTGCGCGGCCGAGCCGACGGACGCACGATCGAACACCGCCTCGAGGAGCTGCGCTCCGCCGTCGAGCTCTCCGACGACGCCATCGGGACCGACGCGAGCTCCGTCGAGCCTCACAATCGAAGCGTTCAGCCCATCGATGCGCTTCTGGCGCGTCATGGTGACGCCGTCATGGCCCGGATCGACCAGAAAGAGGGTGAACGCTTCGGCGGAAGTCGCAGCCGAAACGATGATGCGATCGGCCACGTGGGCATCGAGCACCTGAATCTTCTCGCCGTTGAGCTCGAAGTCTTCCCCCGAACGCTTTGCCTCCGTCGCGGTCTTCGTGAAGTCGCCGTGCGAACCGAACTCCTCGTAGCCAAGCGCCAAAAAGGTCTCGCCGGCGGCCACCCCTGGAAGCAGGTCCGACTTCTGGGAATCGCTTCCGCCGAGAAGCAGGGTCTGCGTGCCGAGAAGCAGGGTCGAAACGAATGGCTCCGGCATCAGCTCTCGCCCGGCCTGCTCGAGAACGACGCAGAGGTCGAAGAAGCCGAGGCCCAGCCCGTCGTGCTCCTCCGGGATCTGCAGAGCGAGCCAGCCGAGCTCGGCCATCTCGCCCCAGACCTCTCGGGAGAAACCGAGTTCGTCGTTCGAATCCCGGAACGCGCGAATGCGAGCTGCCGGGGCGCGCTCGCGAATGAACTCGTGTGCTGTCTTCGAGAGCATCTTCTGCTCGTCGTTGAGTAGCAAGGAGGGCGCTCGATGGCCTGGCATCACTTCCCCTCCGGCAGGCCAAGCACGCGCTTGGATACGATGTTCTTCTGAATCTCGGATGAGCCACCTTCGATGGTGCTCGCGCGCGACCGCAGCCAGTCCCGCGTGTATTGAAGATCGTCGTCATCGAAGCCAGGCCCTTCCCAGCCAAGCCCCTGAATCCCCGCGACCTTCATGCCGAGCTCGAAGCGCTTCTGCTTGAGCTCGGTGCCCACGATCTTCGTGATCGAGCCCTCGGGGCCGGGCTGGCCACTCTCGGCGCTCTGCTGAATGCGCGCGAGTGTGAGGTGAAACGCCTCTTCGAGCATGCCGAGCGAAGCGAGCTCGTCCCGAATCAGAGAGTCCGGGATTTCGCCATCGGGAACACCGAGGTGCTTGCGCGCCCTCGCGACGACGTCGCGCTGCGTAGAACCCGGCTGTCGCGCAATCGAGCGGCCGATCGACGAACGCTCGTGCCCGAGTATCGCCTTGGCGATCGTCCAGCCCTCGTTTTCCGTCCCCACGAGATGCCCCGCAGGAACCCTGACGTTGTCGAAGAAGGTCTCGCAGAACGGAGAGTAGCCGCTGATCAGGTCGATGCGGCGCACGGTGATGCCAGGCGTGTTGAGGTCAGCCAAGATGACCGAGATGCCCATTTGCTTCTTGGGCGCGTTGGGATCGGTCCGCGTCAGGCAATAGATCCAGTCGCTCACGTTTGCATGCGAGGTCCAAATCTTTTGGCCGTTCAGAACCCATTCGTCGCCGTCGCGCTCCGCTTTGAGCTGAAGGCTCGCAAGGTCGGAGCCTGCGTTGGGCTCCGAGTAACCCTGACACCAACGGACCTCTCCTCTCGCGATGCCTGGCAGGTGCTGCTTGCGCTGCGCATCGTTTCCGTACTCGAGTAGGACGGGGCCGAACATCGCAAGGCCCTGCCCTGCCACGGGACGCGGGACAGCGATCGCTTTCATCTCCGCGTGAATGATGTTCTCTTGCCTACGGCTCAATCCGCCGCCGCCATACTCCGTAGGCCAGGCTGGCGCCGTCCAACCCTTTGCGATGCCGAGGTCGCGCCAGCGGAGAAGATCCGGGTCGGTCTCCTCGCATTTGGAGCCGCCCCAGTAGCCCTCAAACGGGCCGCTGCCGCTCGTGCCCCACAAGGATTTCGGTGCGTTCTCCCGGACCCACGCCCGTGCCCCTTCGCGAAATTCCGACAAATCCGTCACGCGTTCACTCCGCGGCTCCGGCCTTCTTCATGTCGAGCGCAACGTCTTCGATCATGTCTTCCTGACCACCGACGGTTTTCAAGCGCCCGAGCTCGACCAGGATGTCAGTCGACTTGAGTCCGTACTTGTCCGCCGCGCGCTTCGCGTGGAGCAGAAAAGAGGAGTACACGCCCGCGTAGCCAAGTGTGAGGGAGTCCCGGTCCACACGGACCTTGTGCGTCATCAGTGGGTAGACGATCTCCTCGGCGACATCCATGAGCTTCCACATGTCGACCCCGGTTTCGACGCCCATGCGATGGAGCACGGCGACGAATACTTCGAGAGGCGTGTTGCCCGCGCCCGCGCCCATCCCTGCAACCGAAGCGTCGATACGAATCGCGCCCGCTTCGACCGCCGCGAGGGAGTTGGAAATACCCATGTGCATGTTGTGATGCCCGTGAAAACCGACCTCGACGTCCTTGTCGAGCTTCTCCCGAAGGAAGCCTACCCGCGCGGTCACATCGTCCGGCAACATGTATCCGGCTGAGTCCGTGACGTAGATGCAATTCGCCCCGTAGCCCTGCATGAGCTGGGCCTGCTCGAGAAGCTGCTCGGGCCCAATCATGTGAGCCATCATCAGGAAACCAACGGTGTCCATCTCCATCTTGGCGCCGAGCTTGATGTGCTGCTCGGAGACGTCGGCCTCCGTACAGTGCGTGGCCACCCGAATCGTCTGCACACCGCAGTCGTGCGCCATCCGGAGATGGTCTACCGTCCCGATGCCCG
>JBLYYU010000455.1:0-4179 GCA_048550275.1 Polyangiales bacterium | reverse complement strand
CGAGACGTCGACACAGCGCCTTCGTACCGTCGTGGACACCTTGCTCGATGTCAGCTCGCTCGAGACGGGCAGGATGCACTACTACACGCGCCCTTACGATTTCCGGGAGGTCGCCGCGAAGGCGCTGGATCAAATCCGCCCGAAGCTGGACGAGCGCGACGTGACTTTGATCGAGCGAGTTCCCGCTGAACCGATGCCCGCGCAGGGCGACCCGGACAAGCTGTTGCGCGCGATGACACAAGTGCTGGACAACGCGTCGAAGTTTACGCCCACGGGCGGCGAGGTTGCAGTCGAGGTTCGGCCCGAAGGCGACGACCACTTGCTCTTTGCCGTGTCGGACAGCGGCCCGGGCGTTCGCCCGGAGCACATCGCCCGGATCATGGAGCCGTTCTATCAAGTCGACGGTTCGGTGACCCGCGACCACGGCGGCGTCGGTCTCGGGCTGGCCTTCGCACGGCGGGTCACAGAAGCACTCGGCGGTGGGATCGAGATCTCGAGTCCCCCGGCCGGCGAGGTCGCGGAACGACAGCTCTCCGGAACGCTCGTCGAGCTTCGGGTAGGGTGCGTGCCCGAGCGGCCCGAGATTCAGTCGAAGTGATCTACCTCGACCACCATGCTGCCGCGCCGACGCCCGACGCCGTCCGGCGCGCCATGGACGAAGCAGCAGCCACCGCGTGGGCAAACCCGTCGAGCACGCACGCAGCCGGTCGCGCCTCTCGGCAACTGCTCGAGACGGCTCGCGACAGCGTCGCCACGTCGATCGGCGCCGCGGCGGCCGATGTCGTTCTCACCGGTGGCGGAACCGAAGCCTGCAATCTCGGGGTTCGTGGGCTGGCCGAGGGCCGAACACGGATCGTGACCAGCGACGTCGAGCACCCCGCGGTCGCCGAAAGCGTGAAGCGCTTGGAACGGGAAGGCCTCGAGGTCACCCGTCTCCCGGCGCTCGCAGCGCAGCCGCCGGCCCCGGACGACGTCGCGCGGTACCTCGGCCCGGACGCACTACTCGCGATCCAGTGGGTGAACCACGAAACCGGCAGGGTATTTCCGGTCGAGGGGTACGCCGAGGTCTGCCAAAAGGCGGGCGCTCGCTTGTTCGTCGACGGCACGCAGGCCCTCGGCAAGCTCCCCATCGACGTCGACGACCTCGGCGCCGACGCCGTCGCGCTGGCGGCGCAGAAGATCGGAGGCCCCGCGGGAGCCGGCGCCTGTTGGATTCGGCGCGGTCTGGACGTCGGCCCTGTCCTCGACGGCGGCTCACAGGAGCGGGGTCGGCGGCCTGGTACGCCCGACACGCTGAGCATGGTGGGCTTCGGAGCCGCCTGTGCGCTCACGCCGACTCGCCTGGCCGATCAGCCCCGGATCGGACGGCTTCGCGACGACATCGAGGGACGGCTCGTCGAGCTCGGCGGAGCTCTCAACGCGACCGAGCCCCGGACGTCCACCGTCTCGAACCTCAGCTTCCGCCGCTGGCAAGGGCCGCTCCTGGTCGCCGCACTCGACCTCGAGGGCGTCTGCCTCTCCACCGGTGCGGCGTGCTCGTCGGGCTTGCAGGAGCCGTCCGCCGTGATTCGCGCGATGTATCCGGATGAGCAGTGGCGGGCTGGCTCCGCGGTTCGAATCAGTTTAGGTATCGAGACCAGCGACGAGGACGTCGACCTTGCCTACGCGGCGTTTGAGCGTGTTCTGACCCGCGAAGGCGCCCGATACCCTGTCAAAACCTCAAGCGAATTTTAGCTCTCACGCGCCTGTGTTCATGTGATTTCACGATTTGTTTTTCAAATGGCTGAAAATAAACGGATTTACGATACTGTGTTTTGCGTCACAGGCTTTTCTATTAAGTGGAACGACCCACGGCGCGTCTGTTCAGTGCCGAGATCCGATGCCTGATTCCAAGCGAGTCTTGGTAGCGATGAGCGGAGGCGTCGACTCGTCTGTGGCCGCCGCGCTCCTCCATGAGGCCGGCCACGATCTGGTCGGCGTGACTCTGCACTTGTGGGACGCAGACGGTGGACAGCAGGTCGGTCGATGCTGCGCGCCCGAAGACCGCGACGACGCCCGTCGAACCTGCGAGCACCTCGGAATCCCGCACTACGTCCTCGATGAGCGCGAGGCGTTTCGCAAGCATGTCGTGGACCCCTTCGTCACGGATTACCAGGCCGGCAGGACGCCGATCCCCTGCGTCAGCTGCAACCGGACGGTGAAGCTCACCTACCTGGCTGAGGTCGCCCGACGGTTCGACGCGACCCACATCGCGACGGGCCACTACGCGCGCCTGGTGCGTGCGGACGATGAGCGGCTCCACCTTCTACGCGGCCTCGATGAGGACAAGGACCAGAGTTACTTCCTCTTCGGCTTGCCCCAGTCGACACTCGAGCGGCTCTTGTTTCCACTCGGGGAGCTAACCAAGTCCGAGGCCCGCGAGGCCGGCCGGCGCCTCGGTGTGCCCAACGCCGACAAGCCCGAGTCGCAAGAGCTTTGCTTCGTGCCGGACGGACGCGTCGGCGACTTCATCAACCGCGAGGGCAACGAAACCGAATCGGGCGCCATCGTCGACTCGGAAGGCCAGGTGCTCGGCCGACACGAGGGCATAGCGAACTTCACCCGTGGTCAGCGGCGTGGTCTCGGCCTCGGCGGCGGCGGCACCCGCTACGTGCTCCGGATCGTGCCCGATACCGCCGAAGTAGTCGTGGGCGACGAGTCGGAGCTCTACGACCAAGAGCTCACCGCAACCGAGGCTCACTGGGTGGCCGGACAGCCCGCCGAACCGTTTCAGGGCGAGGTTCGCATCCGCTACCGTCATCGCGGAGCGCTTGCGCAGGTCACACCGAACAGCGACGGCTTCGAGGTGCGTTTCGACCAACCGCAACGGGCGATTACGCCAGGTCAGGCCGCGGTGGTATACCAAGGCGACGAGGTGATCGGTGGCGGCTTCATTGCATGAGCTCCGCGCATTGGCGCTCTGTGGCGTTTTCGTGATGGGCTGCGCGGCGATGGGCTGCGCGAAGGGCAATGGGGAGGGGAGCGCGGTCGGCCAAGTCTGGGCCCCCGATTGTGGCCTCGAGGGCGGCGACTTCTCCTTGAACCCCGACTTCTTCGCGATGCAGCCAAGCGCGTCGGTGGAGATCATCGACATCGTCGTCCAGCGAGGGAGCGAACTCCAGAGCTACAGCGACGGCATCTCCGTTTTCATCCGCGAGCCGGAGCTGCTCAGAGACACGATGCTCGGCACCGAAATCCCGTTCGGCGGGCTCGAGGCGCCGGTCGAGATGACGCTCTTCCTGAACGAGACCTGTCCCGGGATCGCCCGCATTCCCGTCGTCTACGGTGCAGTGTCAGGCACGATCCGATTCGAAGAGCTCTACGTGCCCTGGCTCGACAACGGCACGAAGGAGACCATTGCGGTGTTCAGCAACGTCGAATTGGTCGACGGGAAGGACCCCGACGAGCGCCGCGCTTTGCTCGACGGCGACTTCAGCTTCCTCTTCGAGCGCGGCCTTCCGAACCAGTATTTTCAGTACTGATGTCTTCGAAGCAATCGCTGGAAGGCAAAGTCCGCGCGGTAGGTCGCGGGGGCGACGCCGTAGTGGAAACCCCGAACGGGATCGTGATGGTTCCGGGCGCGCTACCAGGTGAACGGATCGAGCTCGCTCCGGCGGGCTCCAAGCGAGGGGCCTCGCGGGGCCGGCTGACACGCGTCCTCGAACCATCGCCCGAACGACGGGCGCCGCCCTGCGAAGTGACGGCGAAGTGCGGCGGCTGCCCTCTCATGATCGCGAGCCCGGCTCTTCAAGAACAGATCAAACGCGGGTTCTTGCGCGACGCCTGTCGTGGTCTTCCCGGCGGCGACGAGATCGACATCGAATGGGTCGAGTCGCCCGACGAGCTCGGGTACCGCAGACGCGCTCGACTCGCCTGGCACGGGGACACCATCGGTTACCGGCAGCTCCATTCGAAACGGGTCAACGCCATCGAGAAGTGCATCGTCTTGGCCGCGCCATTGCGCGACGCTTGGAACGAGCTTCGGGCCGAGCTCGAGTCGTCGCTTCGGGGCGCTGGCGAGATCCAACTTCAACGCAGCGGTGATGACAAGGTCTTGGTGGCGCTCCACGCGCAATCCGAACAGCGACCTGAGCTCTTCGCGGCCTGCGCAGCGCTCAGCGAGCGGCCGGTGATCAGCGG
>JBLYYU010000454.1:0-5674 GCA_048550275.1 Polyangiales bacterium | reverse complement strand
GCGAGCTCCCGATTCACATCGGGGATTTGTGACATTGTCATAAGAATGTCCGGTAACGCGTTTTGTTCGTGTTGTTTGGACGTGTCCTCATCGATCCCTGTCCGCGAAACCGTTCGAGAATCGTCTGAATCGGGCGAACTGCCGGCTGTTCGATTCCCACCGCCTCCACTGCTTTGCTCCCTGCCCCGTACGCTGTCTTGCATCCGACGGCCTGGAGGCTCCCTCTGGCCGGGACCGATGGCCGTTAGACGCGGGTGGCCGTCACGAGGAACACCGGGTAGCGCTTTGCGTCGCGATCCACCTCGACGGCGGTGGCGAACTCGATGTCGGCGAACCCATGGGCCTCGAGCTTCTCACCCAAGGCGTCCCGATCGAAGCCGCGATGGTACACCCCCTCGGTATCGGGAGGGTGGAAGCTGCCGTCCTCCGAGTCGAGATCGGCCAAGGCGACCCTTCCCCCCGGCGCGAGGTGCTCAGCGAAAGCCCGCAGGAGGCGGTTCGTGTCCTCTACATGGTGCATCGCCATCGCGCTCACGATGAGGTCGACTTGGTGCGGGAGGGGTGTGGCGAGGATGTCGACATGCATCGCCTCGACCTTGCCCCGGAGCTCGGACTTTGCCACGAGCTTTTCCAACATCGCCGCAGAGACATCGACCGCATAGACGCGGCCCACGTGCGGCGCCAACTGCGCACAGATGAGGCCGGTTCCTGCTCCGAAGTCCATGACCGACATATCATCACGCAGGTCGACGCGCTCGAGGAGCGCCCTGCCCACGCCCGCGGAGATCTGGACCGGCGCCGGCCTGGTATCCCAGTCACCTGCCTTGTGTTGGAAGAGGTCGTTCATGACGGCACTATAGCCACCGAAGCCTGAGTCGTCCGCTGACCCGTTACTCTTCGGCAGCCACGATACGTTCGTCAGCCGGCGCTGGAGTCGGCGTTTGCCCATCTTGATCGGGCGATCGATCCGTGTCGGAGGGAGCTTCGGCGCCCCGCTCTTGGCGCACGCTTTGCACGATGGGCGGCAGCGTGCGCGCCAGGTACCGGAGCGACCGCACGAGCCCGAGGATCCGGAAGGCGCTAATCAGTCCGGCCGCCTGCACGATGGGCTGGCCGCAGGTCACGGTGTCCTGACCGGTCAGCCACAGGCCTTTGATGGGCGTTCGCGCGTCGAGCCAATCGGCCACGCGCCAGTCCGTGAAGCGCTGCGGGCTCTGATCGAGGCCGACGGCGCCGCCATTGTCGGCGCTCAGGTAGTGCTCGATCGAGAGCGGCGTCGAAACGTCGACGAGCTCGATTCGCCCTTCGAGCTGTGGGTAGAAGCGCAACAAGACCTCGACGAAGCGGTCGCCCCACTCCCGCTTGAGTGCCTTGTACTCCGCGCCGCGTTTTCGAGTGGGGAGGTGCGCATACTGCTCGAACCATGTGTGCTCGGCCATGCACAGCATCTGGCACGTCGTCATGTCGCCGTGGATCCCCGCGCCCTTGCGCGACTTGATCGAGGGGAAAGTGATCATGAGCATGGGGTCGTGATCGGGATTCATCGGATCGGCCATGAAGTCGTCGACCGCGCCGAACATGTCGCCGTCTTTGCGCGTGGGGTGGTACCAGAGGTTGGTGCACGTGAGCCCGAGATCCTCCGCGGTACCCCGGAGCCCAATGTTGGCCATGACCCAGCCGCAGGAGCTCCCGACGGGGAGGCGGCGTGGCATGTCGAAGCGCGTGGTCACGTCCTCGGGAAGCAACTTCCCGAAGGTGTTGTGGTAGCCGACGCTCGAAACCACGCGTTTGCAGGGAATGACCGTTTGATCGGTCATACGAACGCCCGTGACCTTGCCACTGTCGGAATCGACGAGAATCTCTTCGACCCTCGCCCGGACGAGCACGCGCCCGCCGGCATCGGTGATGACCGGCACGAGGCGCTTGGCCATCTCCTGGGAGCCGCCGACCGGGTAGGCACCCCCCTCGCGAGCGAGACCGCGCGCCACGCAGGCGCCGAGGAGAAAGCTCGCGCGATCAGGCGGCGCGCCGGTGTCCATCCAGGGCCCGGCGAGAAGACCCGCAAGCAACGGGTCGTCGGTGATCTCGTCGAGCACCGTTTTCAAGCTGCGGCCGGCGTAACGTTGCCAGGTCTCGCCGAGCACGAACCGTTGCCACAGCTTTCGCAACCACCTCGGCATCGCCTTGGACAGGACGAAGAGCGGAAAGCGCTTGGTGATGCGTCCCGAGACTTGCAGAAATTCGTCGATCTCCGCGTGGCGCTCGGGGAAACGCGCGTACAGGTCGGGAAGGTGAGCTTCGCCGTGCTTGATGGCGAACGGGGGCTCGGTCCCCAACGCAATCCGGTCGAAGGTGCCGTCGGGCTCGCCCATGCGTTCGAAGCGCAGAGGCATTTGTTCCCCCCCGGCGGCGAGCCAGAGCAGGTGGCCGGAGTACGGCACGGCGTAGTGCAACCCCGAATCGAAATGGAGCCCACCCTTGAGCTGAAACATGTGGGAGCCTCCGCCCGCCACGTAGTGTTGCTCGAGCACGAGAACGCGCTGGCCGGTCCGCGAGAGCACCGCGGCGCAGGTGAGCCCGCTCATGCCGCTGCCGATGACGACTGTGTCGATTGAATCAGGGACCTTCTCGGGCCGATAGCGGTCCGCGCAGATTCCCCGGAGCATGCCTTCTTCGTTGTTCATATGTCTGGTGCGATCTTGTGGTGGGCCTGGTATCGGTACGCCTGGCTGAGATTGGCGCAGGTCCCGCGCCGCACGAGCTCCTGCGTCGTTTCACGGATTCTCGGAAGGTACGAGAACTCGTAGTCTTCGTAGGACATCTCTTTTCGCTTCGCACGCCGCTCCAACATCGACGCGATCTCGTCGCTGGAGAGCTCGCCCGAATAGTCGACGTAGTACTTCTCGGCGATCATCTTCCACCGCTTGAACAGCATGAAGATCGCCAGCTCGATGATCGACAGCTCCTTGAACACCGAGGCGTGCCGACGGGCCCACTCCTCGTGTTGGGTGGCCTGGTGCTTTGCGAGGTCCCTGTGCTCGACGGACATGAAATAGTGGTGGGCCATGTGGTCGTCCTCGCCGAAGGAGTCGTTCATCCCATCGACGATCGTAGTGCTGTTGATGCAGCGGATGTGGGCCCCGTCCTCCTCGAACTCGAGGAAGCCGTGGTAGGCCACATTGAGGAGCGCGATGAAGGTCGACATCGCGAAGAGCGGCTGGAGGTAGACGAAGAAGAAAAACGCGAACGCGGAGGGAACCGTGGAACCGGCCGCGGCAAGACCGCCGATGATGACGACTGGCCCGACGACCCAATAGAGCAGGAACCCCTTGAGGAGCTGCCGGAATGCTCGGTCCATTTTCTTTCCGGGCTCTTGGGTCTTGAAGGCCCTCAGGCTGCTCCAGCCCGTCATGTACACGAACGTCCGAGAGAAGAAGAGCATCAGGTCCGACCAGGAGCTCCGGTCGATGTCCCACATGTAGAAGGGGTCGCCCTTGCCCCCGTCGAGCCTGTGGTGGAGCAGGTTGTGGGAGGTCGAGAAGTTGTAGGGGACGTTCCCGTAGAAGAACCCGAACCAGTTCTCGAAGACGTTTCCGAAGGTCCGGCGGATCCATGGACGGTAGAGCCCGCCCCCCGGACGATGACCCTCCCGGTGGGAGAAGGTATAGGCGGCGCCCATGATGCGTCCGCCAAAGCCAACCCAGGCGAGGTAGTAAAGGAAGATCAGCCAAAACGGTAGGGAGCCGTGCGTCACTTGCCACCATGTGACGACGCCGACGGCGATGACGGTGCTGAGGAGCAGCAGCAGGGCTCTCACGAAATAGTCCGCGTGCACCGGCCGTTGGTAGACCCAACGCTCGGCGAAGCGCCGCACCCACGGAGCACCGCCAATCCAACGAACGCGACGAGTGTGATGGGCGGGTCGGCGAAGCATCCAAAGGTCTGACGTGCATCCGAAGGCTCCTCAGTGGCGAACGAGATCTACAATTCAACGGAGATCGCATCAAGCCTATTGGGTGCTTCTGAACAGCGGCTCAGCACTTCGTCGAGTTGGCTCGCTTGGCACGCATCGAACATCGCGCCGACCTCCGCGAGCTCGCGGTTCCCGTGGGTCCATCGCGCCGTTGAGCACGTCCTCCGTACCGAGCATGCGTCGCGCGACGTGGTGCTAGCGTCCCTCTCCGAGACGCGCTTGGAGGGCGGAGCGCACCCGCTCCAAGGTCTTCGGGTCGCGGTGGAGCAAGTACACGATGTCGGCGCCGGTGAGCATTGCGCCGAGCTCGAAGGCGAGTTGTTCGGGCGACTCCTCCGGGCGGAGCTGCCCGAGCTCGGCGGCGCGCGTTGCGCTCTGCCGGAGCAGTGAAGCCCACTGCTTCTGATCGTTGGCCACGCGATCCCGAATGGCCCCGGGGCGGCCGCCGACTTCGGCCGCGACCGACGCAAAGAAGCATCCGCTCGGCCACTCCCGAAAGGAGATGTGTTTTAGATAGCCTTCGCAGAGCGCGCGCAATCTCGGTGCGCCTTCGGGAGCCGCAAGCGCCGGCACCACTACCTCTCGCGTGAAGACCTCCCGCGCCTTGTCGATGATCGCGAACTGCAGGTCTTCTTTGGAGCCGAAGAGCCCGAAGAGGCCGCTCTTGCTGAGCCCCGAGGCCTCGGCGAGGCGTGATAGCGAGAGCCGCTCGAGCCCTTCGATGGCCGCGAGTCGTACCGCCGCCTCGAGTGCGCGTTCACGGGATTTCTCACCGTCGATTCGAATGCGTTTGGATGAGGTCATTTTCTTCCTTGACTCTTAGCACGCACGGTCGTACCGTCTAGTTAATCCGCACGACCGTGCGCTCTAACCAGGAAAAAGCCATGAAAAACCCCAATTCCCTCGTCGCCCGCCGCCAAAAACCCCTCCTCGCTCTGTATCGTGAGGACCCAAGCAAAGCGCTCTCTTATAAGGAAGTACGCACGCTCTACACGGGCGCGACCGATGCCGTCCATGGCAAGGTCCAGGCGACGGGATTCCCCGATGTCGCTTGGGATTACGGGATCGACGACACGGTCGGAGGCTTCGACGACCTCCCCAATCCGGGGCACCTACTCTGCGCGGCACTTGCCGCCTGCATGGACAGCACGGTGCGAATGATCGCCGATCGACTCGGCGTGCGCATCGAGCGGCTGGAAGTCGAGGTCAGCGGCGACGCGGACGTCCGTGGTTGTCTCGCCATGAGCCGCTCGGTCCGACCCGGGTTTCGCCAGATGCAGTGCCGCCTCGCGCTGGAGCTCGATCCCAGTGTGGACCCACAGGCCGGCGCGATGCTCGTTCAACAAGCCGAGAAGCTCTGCGTCACCCTCGACACTCTTCGCAATGGCACGCCGATCGCAGTGGACTTCGAGGTTGCCCTGCCGGCCCAGATCGAAACCGATGCAGCCACGCAAACAGGTACTACGGCTCGCCAACTGTAGAAGTGCGCCATGACAATGTTTGTCCCGGTCACGAGGCGTTCGTCATGGTAGTCGTCAAGAACTGGTCATGGCTCATTTCGCCTCAGAATCGGGCGGAAGGTACGGTTCGCTGGCGTCGTCAGGGACGAAAGAGAGGTTTCGACGTGCCTCCGCGCGTCCGCGGTGACGTCGGTCAACGTGAGCTTGTTGTCCTTGAAGCGGGCGCTGCCTTTGACGTTCG
>JBLYYU010000453.1:0-14935 GCA_048550275.1 Polyangiales bacterium | reverse complement strand
GCGGAGCAATGGGAGAACGGCGGCCGCGTCGTCGCGAATGATCGAGACCCGCTGCCCCAAGCCGGCTTCAGCGACTACCTCGGCCGCGACCCCGGCGTGCTTCGGATCGGACTCGATCGTCCATAGGTGACCGTCCGCTGGAAGGGCTCGGGCCATCCACAGCGCCGAGTACCCGGCGAGCGTCCCGATCTCGACCACTTTGCGCGCGTTGGAGAGCGTCAACAGCAGCTCGAGAAGCCGACCCTCCGCGGGGCCGAGCTGGATTTCCGGCATTCCGTGACGCGCCGGCGCCTCGAACGCCCGTGCGAGCGCCCGGTCCTCTGGATGATGCGTTCGAGCGGCGTATTCGAGGATATGTGCGTCAGCATACCGTTCCCCTGCCCTCGAGCTCTGGTCAGCCATGAAATTCTCCGAATTCTGCCAAACTTTGTTTCTCTAATATCGATATTTTCCGTTGGCACCGTTACAATCCAGATGTGCCAAGACCATCGTCACCGCCGCCGGCGCCTCCGCCGAACACTCCGCTCGGCGACTATACGCTCGTCGACCGAATTGCGGTGGGAGGAATGGCGGAAGTCTTTCGTGCGCTCGAGCCGCGGGCAGCCGGTGAACCGCGGGTCGTGGTTTTAAAGCGCATGCTCCCGCACATCGCGGATGAGCGCGAAGCGCAACAGATGTTCGCCGAGGAAGCCAGGCTCGCCAGCCACGTCACGCACCCGAACGTCGTTCATGTGCTCGGTCATGGCGAGATCGAAGGGCAACCGTACCTGACGCTCGAATACGTGCCCGGCTGTGACCTCTGGCGCCTGAACCGGCGTCTCACTCGCGACAGCCAGAAGCTCGAACACGATCTCGTGGTCTATTTGGTGCGTCAGATCTTGAATGGCCTCGACGCCGTCCACCGCGCCACCGATCGGGCGGGCGGGTCGCTCGGCATCGTGCACCGAGACATCAGTCCGTCGAATGTACTCATCTCGATCCACGGAGACGTGAAGATCGCAGACTTCGGCATCGCGCGGGCCGATGTGAACGCGTTCGAGGTGAACACCGCGGTCCGCGCGAACGGCAAGCTCGGCTACCTCGCGCCGGAACAGGTCTCGGGCGGGGACGTCGATCAACGGGCCGACCTGTTTTCGACCGGCGTCATCGCCGCAGAGTTGTTCATGCGGCGGCCGCTGTTCGCAGGCGGGAGCGAGCTCGCCGTCCTTCTCGCGATTCGCGATGCGGAGGTTCATCCCTTCGTCGAGTTTCTGCCACAGCTTCCCGAAGGCCTTGGCTCGGTGATCCTCAAGGCTCTTTCGGCCAATGTCGATGAGCGTCCGCCCACGGCAGAGGCTTTCTGGGCTGCCCTCGAGCCATGGCAGAGTCGTCCAGAAGAGGTGCTTCGCGCGGAGCTCGCCCAGCTTGTGGGATCTATCGCTGCGGAGAGCCGACTGCGCAGGACCTCGGCTGACACCGTCCCCAAGGCAACCATGCCTCCGACGCCGCACGTCCTTGCCGGCGAGCACCCAAGCACGACCAACGTCACGCCGCTCGAGTACCAAGTTCGTAAACCGAACGGCGCTACCGTTGGACCGCTCGCGTACGCCAAGGTGGTGGAAGCCGTAGCCACCGGGCAGATCGACGGTGGTGATGACATCAGCGTCGCGGGCGGGGATTTCCAACCGCTTTCGTCGGTCAAGGATCTGTACCGTCACGTTCCCGTCTCGCGGATGACTCCGACGACGACCCGAGTGCAGGCCTCCGCCGCCGCGGATCGAAGCATCGATTTCGTGGACGGTGGCTTCGTGAGAGCGCTCGCGCGGACACTGGTGTCTCGGCGCACAGGACTCTGGCTCTGCGAACAAGGCGGCGTCCGCAAAGAGGTTTACACGAAGGACGGGGTGCCTGCCTTCGTGACGAGCAATCTGGCCGGGGAGCTACTCGGAGAGTACCTGGTCAAGGAGCGCGTGATCACGAGAAGCGAGCTCGACATGGCCCTCGCCGTGATGCCGCGATTCGAAGGAAAGCTCGGAGACACGCTGGTTGCGCTCGGCCTCGTCGAACCGCTGGAGCTCTTCCAACACATCGCCGAGCAAGTTCGAGAGAAGCTCCTCGACCTGTTCACCTGGGAGTCGGGGACGGCGACGTTCTACGATGGCGTGGACCCGCCGAGCAGCGGTTTCCCGCTGCGGCTCGACGCCTGGGAGATCCTCGACCGGGGCCTTCAACGCCGGATCGCGGCAGGCTTCGAGACCAAGCTCATTCTGGAGCGCGGGCAAGACATGGTCGTTCAGCCCGAGCGAATTGAAACCGGAATGGCAACCGCCAATCTCCCTGAGGACGTTCGAGCGGCTCTCAGGCTATGCGAGACGCCGCATACGATCGAGCAGTTGGCGGAATTCGTGAGCGAGCAGCCGGGCAACCATGACCCTCAACGGGGATATCGAGTTGCGTCGATGCTCTTGAGGCTCGGCGCCATTCACTGGACCTGAGTCGGCCTTCGCTCCCTCCTTGACCCTCCCATAGGCGGCTGCTAGCTCTCGCCCCGGCTTTTCCAGCCGATTCCACAGGAGTAGCCATGTCCAACGTACGTGTCCTCGTGTCCGACAAGCTCGCCGAGGCGGGCCTCCAGGTTCTGCGCGAGGCGCCGGGTGTAGAGCTCGAGTTTCGTCCGGGCATGAGCGAGGATGAGCTCTGTGAGATCATCGGCGAGTACGACGGTCTCATCATCCGGTCGGCGACTCAGGTTACCGCCCGCGTCGTCGAGGCAGCGAACCGGCTGAAGGTCGTGGGCCGCGCCGGAATCGGCGTCGACAACGTCGACATCCCGGCCGCGAGCCGGCGTGGAATCGTGGTGATGAACACGCCGACCGGCAACTCGGTGACGACCGCGGAGCACGCCCTCGCCCTACTCGCCTCGCTTGCACGAAAGATCCCCCAAGCCGTCGCATCGATGCGCAATGGCAAGTGGCAGAAGAGCAAATTCCAGGGCCGGGAGATCGCTTTCAAGACGCTCGGAATCATCGGCCTCGGCAACATCGGACGGATCGTCGCCGATCGCGCTCAGGGCCTGAAGATGAAGGTCATTGGTGTGGACCCGGTCATGAGCAGTGATCGCGCCGCCCAGCTCGGCATCGAGCTGGTCGAGCTCGACGAGCTCCTCAGCCGCGCGGACTTTCTGACCATTCACGCACCGCTCACCCCCGAAACGAAGAACATGATCAGCGACGCGGCGTTCGACAAGATGAAGGACGACGCCCTCTTGGTGAACGCTGCCCGAGGCGGCATCGTGGACGAGGAAGCCCTCGCCCGCGCCATCACCGACGGAAAGATCGCCGGCGCTGCGCTCGACGTATTCGGCAAGGAGCCGATCGACCCGGCGAGCCCGCTGCTGGGCCTCGACAACGTCCTCTGCACTCCGCACCTCGGCGCATCGACGTCCGAAGCACAGGAACGCGTCGCGGTCGAAATCGCCGAACAGGCGGTCGCCTACCTTTGCGACGACACCGTGAAGAACGCCGTGAACGTCCCCGCGCTCCCTCCGGAAATCGCGGAGCGACTCAGGCCCTATCTCGACGTCGCCAAGGCGCTTGGTAGCCTGGTCGGCCAACTCGATCCAATCGACGTCCGGGAGCTTCGTGTGACCTGCACCGGCGAGGCTGGCGTGCTCGGTGTCACGCCGATCGCCCGAGCCGCTCTGGCCGGCTTCCTCGAGCATCACCTCGAAGAGCCGGTCAATCCGATCAGCGCCCCGTACGAAGCACAAGAGCGCGGCATTCGGCTCGCGGAGGTCAAAGAAGCGAGCGACCGGTACGCGACGTCGGTGACCGTGACGGTGACCGGCGAGAAAGGCGTCCACACGGCTACGGGCACACCGGGCCGCAAAGGAGAGCCTCGGCTGGTCGGCTTGGAAGGATACGAGATCGACACCGTGCTCGAAGGTTCGATCATCGTCATGCGAAACCAGGACCGGCCCGGCGTCATCGGATCGGTCGGCACCCTGCTCGGCAGCCAAGGGATCAACGTCTCGCGGATGCAGGTGGGGCTCGACGAGGCGGGCGGTGAGGCGCTCGCGCTTTACAGCGTCGACTTGCCAGTAGGCAGCGACTCCGTCGAGAAGCTTCGCGGCATCGACCACGTCAGCAGTGTGCATACCTTGAGGCTCTGAGATGCCTCCTTCGGCGCGAAAGCGACGACCCGGGAGCTCGGCGCGGTCCGGCACATCTACCCGCGGCCTGCCGATGACTCCTCCCGGTGGAATGCGCGACCTCCTGCCGCCCTCGTCCATGACGCGGACACTCCTTTGGCAGGGGCTGATGGAGACCTTCGACCTCTTCGGCTACCAGCGAGTCACGACGCCGCCCGTCGAGTACGCCGAGGTGATCGAACGAGGCCTCGGCACCGTCGATCGCCGGGACCTGGTGCGCTTCATCGAGCCCGACTCCGGTGAGGTCGCACTCCTACGTCCGGACATCACTCCGCAGATCGCCCGCATCGTGGCGACACGACTCCAAGACCGGCCTGCACCCTGGCGACTTTGCTACGAGGGTACGATCGTGAGGCGGCGTCGCGGCCGCGCTCGGAAGCAGCATCAAGTCCTGCAGTGCGGTATCGAGTGCGTCGGCCTCAAGGGCCCTGAGGCAGACGCCGAGGTGATCGAGGTGGCGGTGCGCGCGTGCGAGCGCGTGGGCCTTCAGGACTTCCTCGTCGAGCTCGCGCAGGTCAAGATCGGAGCGGAGGTCCTCGAGCACGTCCCCTCACAGGCGCGCCTGTCCGTGATCGAAACACTGGCTGCCAAAGACGCGACGAATTTGGAGAAGCTCCTGAAAGATGCGGGCGTCGTAGCAGCGGAACGCAGACGCCTTCTGATGCTCTGCGATCTCTACGGAGACCGCTCCGTCATCGGCGATGCCCGACGGCGCCTCAAGAACACAGCAGCGCGTCGTGCGCTCGACGAGCTGGAGCGCGTGGTGGAGCGGCTCGAGTCCGCGGGCCTTGGCGAGCGCGTGGCAATCGATCTGAGCGATCTGCGCAGGCACAGCTACTACACCGGCGTGAGCATGACGCTTCTCGCAACGGGACCTGGAGAACCGCTCGGGATGGGCGGACGCTACGACGACCTCCTTCGTCGCTACGACGCGCCTGCACCGGCGACCGGCTTCGCGTTCGAAGTCGACAACGTGCTCTGGGCGCTTTCGGAGGCCGGTGTATCCCTCCGCGGGGCGCTCCCGCTTCGCGTACTGGTAGCCGGCGGCAGCAATGCTCGCCGACGGAGCACGGCAGACCTCTGGCGCAATCGCGACGCCAGGGTCGCCACCGTTCCGGCCAAGACGTCGGATGAGGCCAAGCAATACGCCAAGGCCTGGGACTATGACCTGCTGATTTGGCAGCAAGGGAACAACGCGCGTCTCACGCGCTTGCAGGACGGCCGCACGCGGGCGCTCAAAGGTGAGCCCGGCGAGGAACAGCTCGACAAGCTGTTCTCTTGGGCACGAGTTGGGAACGAATCATGAGTGCATTGGTGGTGGTAGGCGCGCAGTGGGGCGATGAGGGCAAGGGCAAGGTCGTCGACCTGTACGCACCGTTCGCCGAGCTCGTCGTCCGATACGCGGGGGGAGCAAACGCAGGGCACACCCTGGTCGTCAAAGGCGAGAAGCTGATTCTGCATTTGATCCCATCGGGCATTCTTCACGAACAAACCAAGTGCGTCGTCGGCCAGGGCACCGTCATCGACCCGGAAGTGTTCTTGAAGGAGGTCGAGGCCCTCAATGAACGTGGCGTCGGGACCGAGGGCCGCCTCCTCGTCAGCCAGCGCGCCCACGTCGTCTTGCCGCATCACAAGCTCATCGACGGGCTCCGTGAGAAGAAGTCGAACGAGGCAATCGGCACGACCAAGCGCGGCATCGGTCCATGTTACGAAGACAAGGTCGCGCGGCGGGGCATTCGTATGGGCGACCTTCTCGACGCGGCACGCCTCCGGAGCAAGCTCGCCGCCAACCTAGAATGCTGGCGCCCGGTCGCAGAAGACCTGGGAGGCACCCTCCCGAGCGTCGACGAGATCGCACAACAGTACGCGTCGCTCGGCGGAGCGCTGTCGAAGTACATCGGCGATGCGGCCGAGGTCGTTCGCGCATCGATCCAGGCCGACGAGAAGATCCTGCTCGAGGGCGCGCAGGGCACCATGCTCGACATCGACAACGGCACCTACCCCTTCGTGACCAGCTCGAACGCGGTCGCTGGCGGCGCATGTGCGGGCGCGGGGATCGGGCCGACGCACATCCGGCAGGCGGTGGGAATCGCGAAGGCCTACACCACACGCGTTGGTGGCGGCCCCTTCCCCACCGAGCTCGAAGACGACGTCGGCCAGCAGCTCCGGGATGCCGGAGCGGAGTACGGGTCTACGACAGGCCGGCCCAGGCGATGTGGTTGGCTCGATCTCGTGGCGCTCCGGCATGCCGTGGCGGTCAATGGCCTGGACGAGCTCGCGATCACCAAGCTGGACGTCCTGTCCGCGGTCGACGAGGTCAAGATCTGCGTCGCCTACGAGCTCGACGGCGAGCGTCTCGACTACCCGCCCTATGAGCGGGTGGAGGCCGTCCAGCCTGTCTACGAGACGCTTCAAGGCTGGGATGAGGATCTCACCAGCTGCCGCACCCGGGGCGACCTCCCCGCTGCCGCGCAGGAGTACCTCACACGGATCGAGCAGGAAGTCAGCTGCAGGGTCGGTGTGGTCAGCGTCGGTCCCGATCGGGAAGACACGGCCGACCTACGGGACCCGTTCGCCGGCTAGCGTTCGACCCTGGCGATGAAATCGATTTCCACCTTGCCCGCCTTCGGCAGCGCGGCGGCCTGGACGGTTGCGCGAGCCGGCGGAACCAACCCCTCGAAGAACTCGGCATAAACCTGATTCATCTTCGAGAATTCGTTCATATCCGCTAGGTACACCGTGGCTTTCACGACATCACCTCGACTGGCTCCAGCCTGTTCGAGGACTGCATCGAGGTTCCGCAGCACCTGCCGAGTCTCCGCCTCTATCTCGCCATCGCCGACCATCTGCCCGCTCGCCGGGTCGAGCGCGAGCTGCCCCGAGCAGTAGACCCAGCCGTCGACCGCGACCGCCTGACAGTAGGGGCCGATCGCGGCTGGGGCGCCCTCGGTCTCGATTCGTTTGTTCGTCATGATTCCATGCTACTTCATACCGGCATGAAGGTCGCCACGTGGAACGTGAACTCGATCCGGGCCCGGCGGCAGCACGTGGTCGACTGGCTCGACGCCGCTCAGCCAGACGTGCTCTGCCTCCAGGAGCTGAAGGTGACGGAGGGGGATTTCCCGTACGATGCGATCCGCGAGTCTGGCTACGAGGCCGCCGTCTTCGGTCAGAAGACTTACAACGGGGTGGCGATTCTCAGCCGTACCCCGCTCTCCAACGTCGTCACGGACCTCGGCGACGACGTCGAGGACCCGCAAGCTCGGCTGATCAGCGCCGAGGCCGACGGCTTGACGATTCTCAGCGCCTATTTTCCGAACGGCGGAGAGGTCGGATCCGACAAGTTCGAATACAAGCTTCGCTGGATCGCCCGCCTCGGGGAAACGCTCGCCAAGCGATTCGACGCGGGAGCCGATCACGTCGCTCTCTGCGGCGACTTCAACGTGGCGCCCTTCGACGACGACATCGGCAGACCCAGCGAATGGAAGTCATCCGTCCTGGCTTGCGACGCGGTCCGTGAGGCATTGAGCGAGCTCGCGTCGTTCGGCCTGGAAGACGTGTTCCGCCCCTTCCACCCTCAGGGCGGTGTGTTCTCCTGGTGGGACTACCGTGGGCGCGGTTTCGAGCGAGGCAACGGGCTTCGCATCGACCACATCTACTGCACGCCGATGCTCGCCAGGCGAACGATCGGCGCCGTCGTCGACCGTGACGAACGAGGGCGGAAATCGCCTTCGGACCATGCGCCGGTCGTGGTGGAGTTTCGATGAGCTCCATAGCCGTTTTGTCGGCCTGCGCGTTGCTGCCCTGGTTTGTTTGCGCATCGCTCAAGGCCTACTTCTCGGTAGACGAATCGGCGCCGTTCTCCACACGCGAACGCGCTCTGAGCAGGTACCGCCGCGCGTCACTCGCCGCTTCGATGATGGCGCTCCCAGCCGCCGCGGTTGCCGGAGCGCTCGTCGTGGACCCGGCTTTGTCGACGAACTGGCCGACCGCCGGAGCCTGGTTCTTCTCGAGCACGTGCACGATGACCGCCTGGGTCGCGATCGCCCTGGCGCGACGCACTCCGGAAGAAACCGAAGCGATGAGCGTTCTCGAAACGACGGGGCGCGCCGTGCAGATGTCGGCGCTCCCGGTTCTGGCGACCGGCCTAGCGCTGCTCGGTGGCTTCGCAGTGGGATTGCTCATTCCAGGCCAAGGCCTCCTCCAGGCAGCGATGGCAGCGCTGCTGTCGGTAGCGGCGGTCCTCATATTCAGCCCGCGACTCATCATGACGCTCGGCATTTGGTCGTCGTTCCCGACGCGGTTTGAAGCCGACGGTGTGGCGTGGCGACTCGGGCACCTCCCCGCGCCGACGCCGTTTCTCACGCACGTGGCGGCGCTGCCATGGCTGCGCACTGCGCTGGTGAGCGATGGTCTCTTCAACGGAGCGCCGGAACAGCATTGGAGAACGCTGGTCCAATACGAGCTCGGCGGGGCTCTGCGCCCGCGTCAGGGACGCGCATGGCGCTGGGCCTTGGCGCTCACCTCGTCCGTGGTCTTGTTCGTTGCCGGCCGTCTCGCCGCTTCCGATGACCCCCTTCGACTCGTCGCAGCGACCGCCCTCGCTGTCTTCTTCACCGGGATGGCGAGCTGGTTTGCGAACCGGCGCCCGCGCTCGGAGCTCCGCGGGGCGCTCGAAGCACCCTCGATGGAGGCGCTCGCCCAATCGCTTCGCAGCCTGCCGCCCTCGTTGGGGCAGGCTCTCCCTCGCACCTCCCACAACCCGCTCGGGCCCCTGCTCTACGATCGTCTGTTTGCGCTTGGCCATGATCCGGGGCGAAGGCCACACCGATGAGCCGTCTAGGTCGAACCGCTGTCGCGCTCCTTTCGTCGCTTCTCGTCGCTTCGGGCTGCGGGGGCGCCGAAGAGCCGCTTCAGTCGAAGCCGTTGGCAGCCGATCTGCCGCTGGGCCAGCTACCCGATGGCGTCCGGCCGGTCAGCTATCGCCTCAGTCTCACGATCATCCCGGACGAAGCCAGGTTTGGGGGCGCCGCGGCCATTGAAATCGAGCTCGATGCACCGACCGCAACGATCTGGATGCACGGCCAGGACCTCGACGTGACGTCGATTCACGCGACTCATGAGACGACGCGGGTTCCAGCGACTTGGGATCAGCAAACGGCCGACGGCGTGGTACGCGTCGACTTGCAGGAGCCGCTCCCTGCCGGGAGAAGCACGCTGCACTTCGAATACAGCGCTGCGTTCGACGCGACGCTTCGAGGCCTCTATCGCGTGGTGTCGGGTGAGCACGCGTACGCGTTCACACAGTTCGAGGCGATCAGCGCGAGGCTGGCGTTTCCCTGTTTCGACGAGCCCCGATTCAAGGCCCCTTTCGACGTGACGCTCACCGTGCCAGCCGACCAAACGGCAGGCGCCAACACTCCAGTCCACCGAGCGGTCGAGCTACCGGACGGACTGCAGCGCATCCAGTTCATGCCCACGCCTCCACTGCCAACCTACTTGGTCGCCTGGACGGTCGGGCCGCTCGATGTGGTCTCAGGTCCGGCCATCCCGGCGACCAGCCGACGCGAATCGCCCATTCCCCTCCGCGGCCTCGCTGCCAAGGGCCAGGGCCCGATGCTTCAGTACGCGCTCGATCGGACAGCGGACCTCGTCTTGGCTCTCGAGGACTATTTCGACATTCCGTATCCATATCGCAAGCTCGACCTGGTGGCGGTGCCAGACTTCGCGTCCGGCGCGATGGAGAATGTCGGCCTGATCACGTTTCGCGAGTGGTTGCTCTTGCTCGATGAACAGCGGGCGACGGAATACCAGCGGCGTGCGTTCACGTACGTAATGGCGCACGAGCTGGCTCACCAATGGTTCGGCAACCTCGTCACCATGCCCTGGTGGAACGACATCTGGCTCAACGAGGCGTTTGCGACTTGGATGGGCAACAAGGTGGTCCAGCAACTCCGCCCGGAGTACCGCGCGGAGCTCGGCGAGCTCAGTTCAGCACATCGCGCGATGCGGCTCGACGGATTGCAGAGCGCGCGAAGCATCCGCCAACCGATCGGGAGCAACCACGACATCAAAAACGCGTTCGATTCGATCACGTATGAAAAAGGTGGAGCGGTGCTCGGGATGTTCGAGCGTTGGATCGGGCCGGAGCGTTTCCGCGAAGCGATTCGCACATACCTCAGCCGCCACACGGATCGCACCGCGACTTCGAGCGACCTGCTCGCAGCGCTCGACGAGGTTAGCGAGACGCAGGTCAGCAAGTCGTTCGTCACATTTCTGAATCAGCCAGGCGTGCCCCTCGTCTCCGGCAGCCTGGGCTCGACTTGCGACGGCGGCGGCAGCACGCTCCAACTCTCGCAACGGCGCCACCTCCCACTCGGCTCGAGCGCCGACCCGGATCGTACTTGGGACATCCCGATCTGCATCCGGCACAGCGAAGGTTCACAGTGCGGCTCCCTGAGCGAAGCGCAGGGCGAGATCGAGCTCAAAGGGTGCCCGGCCTGGTGGATGCCGAACGCCGACGGCGCCGGATACTTCCGGTTTTCAATGCCGGCGCGCGACTGGCGACGGCTCCGAACGAGGGGGTTCCGGAAGCTCTCGGATCGGGGTCGGATGGCCGTCGCCGACAGCGTGATCGCCTCGTTCGAACGGGGGGATCTCGAGGTCGAGGCGCTGCTTCCCTGGTTCGGCACGCTCGTCGCGAGCCCGCGGATGGCGCTAGCCGCGGCGCCGATGAAGCCGCTGCGGTTCATCATCAACGATTCCGCGCCTCCCGCGCTTCGCGCCAAGGTCACTCGATACGCGGCCAAGCTTTACGGCCGCCAATACCGAAAGCTCGGATGGCGGGCGAGGCCGGGCGATTCGAGCGACACCAAGCTTCTTCGCGCAGCGGTCGTCCAGTTCATGGTCATGGATGTCCGCGACAGAGACGCCCGCACGCGGGCCGCTCGCCTGGGCCGAACCTACACGGGGTATCGAACCAAAGCGCGCCCGGGGACCGTCGACCCACAGCTCGCGGGGCTCGTCCTGGCAACCGCCGTCCAAGAGGGCGGCACCGGTCTGTTCGACCATCTGCTCGCGCGTCTCGAAACCAATGCCGACGCTGTCGAACGAAAACGAATCGTTGCCGCGCTCGGCAACGCCGAGCGCCCAACGACATCCGCGCGCGCGCTCGATCTGGCTCTCGACCCACGCGTCCGAGTGAGTGAAATCCGCTACCTCTTGGGGCCCCAGTTCCGCAATGCAAAGACCCGCCAACGTGCCTGGGGATGGCTGACGGCAAATTTCGAGGCGTACTCGGACCGGCTCGGCAGCCAACAGGCCGGAGGCGCACCCTGGCTCGCAGCGTCGTTTTGCACCGAACAGGCGGCGGATGACGTGCAGCGTTTCTTCACGCCGCGCGTTGCCGGACTGGCCGGTGGTCCACGCAACCTGGCCGCTGCGTCCGAAGAGATCGCGCTCTGCACCGAGCAAGCGAAGGTACACCGGCCCGGTGTGATTCGGGCATTCGGTTCGCGATGAAGGCCGGCTTCAGGCGCCCTTGAACACGGGCGCCCGTTTTTCGAGGAAGGCACTCATTCCTTCGCTCTGGTCGTCGGTTCCAAAAGCTTCGCCGAACGCCGCCTGTTCGAGACGATTGGCTTCGGGCAGCGGCACGTCGACCCCATCGCGGATTAGGCGCTTGGCCGCGGCGACGGCGAGCGGGCCGTTCGTAGCGATCGCGGCCGCGGTTTTCGCCGCCGCCGGGAGAAGCTCCTCGGGCTCGAAGACCGCGTTCGCCAAGCCGATGCGAAGCGCCTCCTCGGCATTGATCATGTTCCCCGTGTAGATGAGCTCCCGAGCGAGCGCGGAGCCTACCCTGCGCGGCAAGCGCTGCGTCCCCCCGAAGCCGGGGACGATGCCGAGGTTCACCTCGGGCTGGCCGAACTTGGCCTTGCTCGACGCGTAGATGAAGTCACAAGCCAGGGCGAGCTCGCAGCCGCCGCCCAAGGCGAACCCATTGACCGCTGCGATGACGGGAAAGCGCAGGTTCTCGATCGCCGTGAACACGCCGTGCCCGAGGGCCCCGAACTCTCGGCCTTCCGCTTCACTCATGCTCTTCATGGCGGCGATGTCGGCGCCCGCGACGAAGGCCTTGCCGGTCCCCGTGATCACCGCCGCCCAGACGTCGCCTTTTTCGGCGAGTGCGTCGATGGCGGCGCTCAAGTCGGAGAGCACTTCTTGGCTGAGCGCGTTGAGTTTGTCGGGACGGTTGATCGTCAGGGTGCTGACGTGTCCGTCATGCGTCGCTTCCACAAAAGAGGTCATGGCGCGCACTCTAGCCCAAGCCGTCCCGCTCGCCAGAGCCGCTCGGATTTGTGCGTCTACCCACGTTTTGGTCCTGCCCTTCCCGCCTTCTATTCGGTTGCAAGGGGGATGACCACGATTCCTGCTCTACGACGGATTCACACGAATCGGCGCTCGCGTTCCCATTTGGGGAGGCGAGGACACGCTTACCGAGCACCGCGCCAACAGGCTCGCTGACCTCGTCATTCGCAAGCGCGGATGACTACGACTCTGGCGTGCCCATCGCGCCGCGAACCAGGGCTTCCGCGCTCGAGTATGGATCTGCCCGGCCGTCGACTACGTCCTGGAGCCTCTCGCCTACCTCTTCGGCGAAACGCGCATCGACCTCGTCGATCAGTGCCTGATAGAGGATCGCTCGGAACTCGGCGACGCGCCGCTCGGCTCCGATCGCCTGGCCCGCCTCCGTCGTCGTGAGGAATTCGTGATGCTTTTCGAAGGCGTCGACGAGCTCCCGGAGCCCCTCGCGACGATGCGCGATCGTCTTGATGATCGGCGGCACCCATTCGCCCGCCTCGGCGTCCGGCCCTTTTTGGAGCGTAGACACCGCCGTGTGCCCCTGCATCTTGCTGACTCCGGTCGGAACCCGTCGAAGGGAGAGCATCTGCTGAAGGTCCTGCACGGTAGCGTCTGCTCCGACCCGATCCGATTTGTTCACCGCAAACACGTCGGCCACTTCGAGGATGCCCGCCTTGATCGCCTGGATATCGTCGCCGAGGCCCGGCGCCATCACCACCAGCGTCGTATCAGCCAGTCGCGTCACTTCGAGCTCGTCTTGCCCCACGCCCACGGTTTCGAGAATCACGACGTCAAAAGTCGAAGCGTGCAAAACGTGAAGAACGTCGCCCGTCGAGCGCGAGAGCCCGCCGAGGTGCCCGCGCGTCGCGATCGACCGGATGAACACACCTTCGTCGGTAAAGTGTTGCTGCATGCGAATACGGTCGCCGAGAATCGCGCCGCCGGAATAGGGGCTCGTCGGATCGATCGCGAGTACGGCAACGCGCTTGCCTTGCTCGCGGTACAAGCGAATTAGGCCGTCCACCAAGGTGCTCTTTCCGGCGCCGGGAGTCCCCGTCACGCCGATCACGTACGCCTGTCCATGGTGAGCAAAGATCTGCTTGAGCAACTCGAACGCGCGGGGGTCCCGTTCGTCGATCAGCCGGCAGGCCCGCGCCAGGGCCCTCATGCCCCCCGACCGGATTCCCTCGACCAGCGTCGACAGGTCAGACAACCGCTTCTCCTTCGACCCGAGCCGGGCGGCCCATCGGGACCGCCCTCAACTGACTACGCTTGGGTGGTGGGCGATGCTGGATTTGAACCAGCGACTTGTTCCGTGTGAAGAAACCACTCTACCCCTGAGTTAATCGCCCGAATCAGAACGGCGCGGAGCCTATCCGACGAAAAGCCAAGCGACAAGGCGATACCGGCTTCGCGCGAGCGGAGAAAGGCCACGACTCAGTCGGAGTCGCCGCCGAGCTTGGCTTTGAGCAGATCTCCGAACGTGCCGAGGCCCTGCTTGGCCGATTCCTTCCGATACTCGCGGACGGCTTTTCGCTCGTCGTCGAGGAGCCTGGCGCGGACGGAGCAGCGCAGCGAGCCGTCTCGGTCGGTTCCCGTGACCTTCACCTCGATGACGTCGCCTTGGGACACGCCCTTACGCTTGTCGTCGTGGGCGTCCTGCAGATCGCGAGCCCTGATGAAGCCGCGGCCGCGCTTCCCGAGCATCCCCTCGACCTGAACCTGCACGCCGGTGTGATCGACCCGCTTGACGACCACTGGAACGACTGAGCCCGGCTTGATCGAGCGCGGCGCTTTGCCGACTTCGATCTCGCCCGCCTCGATGGCGGCCGCGTCCGCGTCGGACAGCTTCGAGAGTGAGATGCGCCGTTGCTGGCGATCCACACGCTCGATGACGACGTGAATCTCATCGCCTTCGCTCACGGCTTGCTTCGCGTGCGTCAGCTCTCGACTGCCGCCGAGCTCCGAGATGTGAAGCAGGCCCTCGATGTTGTCCTGCAATTGGATGAACGCGCCGAAGTCGGTGGTGCGGACGACTTTGCCCTTGACCGGCGTGCCCGGTCGGATGCTGTCCTTGGCCGCTTCGAGCGGGTCCTCCTGACACGCGCGCATGGAAAGTGAAACGCGGCCGAAGCGGTCCTTGCGTGATGCTTGCTGGACCTTGAGGACCTCGACTTCGACTTCGTCGCCGACATTCGCCGCATCCTGCGGACGCACTCCACGGCCCCAGGACACCTCGCTCATGTGAACCAGTCCGTCGAGGCCGCCTCCGAGGTCGACCAGGACACCATAGTCACGCACTTCGAGCACCTTGCCAGTGAGGCGAGTGCCGACTTCGAGCGCCGCCATCCGCTCGCGGGCGCGCTTGCGGGCTTCCTTCTCGAG
>JBLYYU010000452.1:0-2530 GCA_048550275.1 Polyangiales bacterium | reverse complement strand
GTGGTGATCTACGCCGAGCCCGGCGGCACTGCCGAAGCAGAGCTCGCGCGCTGGACTCAAGAAAACAAGAGCCGCCTTCCAATCGTGGCATTCGTAGCCGGTCGCTTCATGGACGAAATGCCAGGTATGAGCTTCGGCCATGCCGGGACGGTCGTGAACAAGAAGGTCGACTCGCCGGCCGACAAGATGCGCCGAATGCGAGAAGCGGGGATCTCCGTGGCGGAGGAAATCGGCGACATTCCTAACCTCGTCCGAGAGCGCATCGGAAACTGAGCGGCGGAGGGATCATCATGGCTATGTTCATACGCGTAGATGTCGACGGTAGCGTCGTTGAGAAGACCCCTGGTCTTGCGGACAAGCTCGTCGAAGTGTGCCCGGTCAAGATTTTCAAGCTTGGCTCGCAGGCGAACGCCGTCGATGTCGTCGAAGAAAACGTCGACGAGTGCACCCTCTGCGACCTATGCATGCAAGCCTCTCCCAAAGGCGTCCGCATCGTAAAGCTCTACGAGTAGCGGAAACTCCCGAGGCGCCTAGGCGCGCGGAGAGCGTCCCCCATAGGCTACGTTTAGAGTGTCGATGAAGTTGCGGTCGTCCAGGGGAGAGCTGGGTGGCTCTAGTGCTGTTCCTTTTGTCGCGAGATCTTCGACGAAGGTTTCTACGACCTGCTCGAGGGTTAGGTCGTCCCGGTGGTTTTGGAACAAGGCTCGCTGCTCGGTGTCGGTGAACACCTGCGCTTTCCACGAGACGCTTACCCGCACGTCTTCGAACGCGTACCGGGCTCGCACCTCGCCTTGCTCCACGACTTCCCATGCGTCTCCGACCCAACAGAGCTGGCTCTCGAGCGTGAGCCCCTTCGGAAGGGTTCGCTCATCCGGGCCCACCGCTTCGACGCGGTGGAACATGTAGTCGTTGTCGCCGACGACAGCCGAGTTGCTGATGCAGGGCCGGCAGATCGGAGGGGCGTCGAGGCCGTCGGGCCAGTACGTGAAGCCCCCACCTTCGCCCTCGTAGTACCAGCTCACCGCCGTCACGCTTGGCACGTACCAGCGCTCGAACAGGCCGGACTTGAGCATGGTAGCAAGCAGCCAGACCGGATAACGGCTCCGGTCGATGCCGCGGAAGGTCGGAATGTCGACGTGCCCGGGGTCGACTCGGGCGATCGGGGGGTTGAGGTTCGCGTAGACGATCTGAGGGACGACCAAGGCGCTGTCGTAGATCTGCTCGGCGGCCCGGCAAAACGCTTCGTGGTCGAGAAACACCTCTACGCCGTCGACCAGCGGCGTCTCGTACGCCCAGTCCCCGCGGAACCAGGGCGCGATGAACATCGGTCGATCCCGCCGGCCCCGCTTCCCAGCGTTGCTGAGGGCGGCCATCTCGGAGAGGTTTTTCACGTACCGCTGAACGGTCCAGTATGGCGCGCCCCGGATCAGCAACTCACGAACGAGGCCCGGCTCGGGAAGGACCCGGTCGATGACGATGGGCGCCCGTGGCTGGTCGAAGCTCACGCGGGCCTTATAGCAGTGTCGGCCGGCATCTCAGCGGGTTCCGAGCCCGCTTCGAGGCATACTTTCCCCTTGAATTCGCGCCTGTCGGCGGCGTGGGCTTGCACAAGCTGGCTTTCGCGGTATCCGGCGCGTGGCAAAACGACACAATTATCGAGCAGTAGAATGAAAGACCTCAGTAAATACCGAAACATCGGCATCTTCGCCCACGTGGACGCCGGCAAGACCACGACCACCGAGCGAATCCTCAAGCTCACCGGCAAGATCCACAAAATCGGCGAGGTGCACGACGGTGCGGCTACCACCGACTTCATGGAGCAGGAGCAAGAGCGCGGCATCACCATTCAGTCCGCTGCGACCACATGCTTCTGGGATGACCACCAGCTCAACATCATCGACACGCCGGGTCACGTCGACTTCACGATCGAGGTCTACCGCTCACTCAAGGTGCTCGACGGTGGCGTTGGTGTGTTTTGCGGGTCCGGCGGCGTCGAGCCGCAGTCCGAGACCAACTGGCGCTACGCGAACGATTCCGCAGTTGCCCGACTGATTTTCGTCAACAAGCTCGACCGATTGGGCGCCGACTTCTACCGCGTCGTCGATCAGATCAAGAACGTCCTCGGCGCCAAGCCGCTCGTGATGGTCTTGCCGATCGGGACCGAGGCCGAGTTTGTCGGAATGGTCGATTTGCTCACCCGCAAGGCATACATCTGGGATGACTCCGGTCTGCCCGAGAACTTCGAGGTGACCGACGTCCCCGAAGACATGAAAGAGATCGTCGAGAAGTACCGATTCGAGCTCATCGAGACGGCTGTCGAGCAGGACGACGACGCGATGGAGCAGTACCTCGAGGGGACAGAACCGGATCTCGAGACCCTCAAGAAGTGCATCCGTAGCGGCACGCGCGACCTCGAGTTCTTCCCGACGTACTGCGGCTCGGCGTTCAAGAACAAGGGCATCCAGCTCGTGCTCAACGCGGTCGTCGACTACCTCCCCGACCCGACCGAGGTCCCGCCGCAGCCCGAGAT
>JBLYYU010000451.1:0-5094 GCA_048550275.1 Polyangiales bacterium | reverse complement strand
CGTTGATCGCCGAAGCCGAGCGGCTCTTCCCGACTCAGACCCGGTGCCTGACCTTCGACCCCGAGCTCAATTTCTGCGCGGGCAAGTCCAAGGGCAGTCACATCTGGGACGTCAGCGGCAACGAGTACATCGACTACCTGCTCGGCTCGGGCCCCCATGTCCTCGGGCACGCGCACCCGGCCGTGCTCGAAGCGCTCCGCACCGTCCCTGAAGCCGGCACCTCGCATTT
Organism: Polyangiales bacterium; assembly: GCA_048550275.1. Taxonomy (GTDB): domain Bacteria; phylum Myxococcota_A; class Polyangia; order Polyangiales; family Houyiibacteriaceae; genus SG8-38. Next base: position 4,865 of record JBLYYU010000451.1, on the reverse strand, counting down.
GGTCATCAACGAGCACGCCGTGAAGCTCGGCCAGAAGATCGTCGAGCACGTGCCCTGCGCCGAGATGTTGAGCCTGCACAGCAGCGGGAGCGAAGCGACCTTCTTCGCGATGCGCCTCGCGCGCGTCTACCGCAAGCGCGACAAAATCCTGAAGTTCGAAGGCGCGTATCACGGGATGAACGACTACGCGATGATGAGCAATCAGTGGACGATGGGCTCGCCGCCCTACCCGCAGGCCGTTCCGAACACTCACGGCATCCCGCGTGCGCTCCACGATCAGGTGCTCATCGCGCCCTACAACGACCTCGAGACGACCGCCGCGATCATCTCCAAACATCGCGACGAGCTCGCCGGCGTGATCATCGAGCCGATCCAACGCACCTTCCCGCCGCGGCCGGGCTTCCTTCAGGGCCTGCGCGAAGTCACGGCCAACTTCGACATCCCCCTGATTTTCGACGAAGTCGTCACGGGCTTCCGCTCCGGTCTCGGCGGTGCGCAGTCGCTCTACGGGGTCACGCCCGACCTTTGCGCGATTGGCAAGGTGATCAGCGGCGGCCTCCCGCTCGGTGTTCTTTGCGGCCGACAAGACATCATGTCGATCGCGAACCCGAAGCGGCGCCTGCAGATGCTGCCATTCTCGATGCAAACCGGGACGTTCTCTTCGAACCCGGTCTGTGCCAGTGTCGCCGTCGCGCTGATCGAAGAGCTCGAAAAGCCCGGCGTCTACGAGCGCCTCGAAGAGGTCGGCACCCGCTTGCAAGCCGGGCTTCGTGCCGCGATCGAACATTCCGGAATCGAGGCTTGTGTCACCGGCGTGCCGAGCGTCTTCGAAATCTGGTTCACCACGGACGAGCCCTACGATCACAAGTCATCGAAGGAGTCCGATTTCTACAAGAGCGTCCGCTTCTCGGACTTGCTCCTCCGGCAGGGGGTGCTCAAGGCCGCTGAGAAGTTCTTCATCTCCGCGGTGCACAGCGACGAGGACATCGAGCGCAGCATCGAGGCGTTCCACGTTGCCCTCGACCAGCTCAGCAAGGAAGTCGCATGAAGCGAGTTCTCGTCACCGGCGCCTGCGGAAACATCGGCGCCAACGTCGTCGACACGCTCCGCGAACGCGGTTACGCCGTCCGAGCTGTCGACCTCGACACGCCGGCCGGGCGCAAGGCCGCATCGCGCTGGAGTGACGGAGTCGACATGCGCTTCGGCAGCATCTGTAGCGAGACCTTGGTCCGCGACGCCGTCGCCGGGATGGACCAGGTGATCCACCTGGCCGCGATGGTCCCCCCCGGCACCGACGTCGACCAGGCGGCTGGGTACGCGGTCAATGTAGTCGCCACGCGCTCGATCATCGCCGCCTGCGAGGCGCAGGCCGAGCCTCCTCGAATCACGTTCACATCGACCGGAGCGATTTGGGGCCGGAATGACGAAGTCGACCGCCCTCGTCGCGCGGACGAAGAGATCTCGCCGAGCGACAACTACTCGCGGCAAAAAGCAGAGTGCGAGGCGATGCTCCGCGCATCGAACCTCGACTTCGTGATCTTCCGCATCGCGATGACCCCGCCCGTCGAGCCCGGTGCACTTTCGCCATTCGTTTTCGACATGCACCCCGACATGCGGGTCGAGTTCACGCACCCGAAGGACCAGGCCCTCGGCATCGTCAACTCGCTGACCGTCGCGGAAATCAGCGGACGCACGCTCTGCCTCGGCGGCGGCGCGAAAAACCGCTACCGCTATCGCGAGTTCATGAACATGGCCTTCGCCGCGATGGGCTTCCCGCCCCTTCCCCGCTCGGCCTTCGGAGACGCGCTCTTTCTGACCGACTGGGTCGACTCCGAAGAGTCCCAGGCGATTCTCGACTACCAACGCCGCGACGCCGCACAGTACTTCGAGGAAGTCGCAGCCGAGCTCGGACCGGCACGACACTTGATGAAGGTCATCGGCCCGGCCCTCACCCCGGTGCTCCTTGCCCACTCGCGACCCTACGCCGTTTCCGAAGGCAAAAAGCCCCGCCTGCCGGACGCCTACCGCGCAATCACGACCGTCCGCCGCGCCCTCAAAGCGGCAAAGAGCTACCTCTAAGGAGAACACGGTGGAAACGAGCAACCAGGTCCTCGACGCAGTCCTCAAAGAGTTCTCGATGCCTCACGTCGAAGAACAGGTCCCGCGCGATTTCTTCTACAAGCTCGGTTTGAAGTTCCCGCAGCAGTACGCGATGGCCGCCCGCAACGTCGGTGAGTGCGTGAAGCGTGCCGAGGCTCTTGGTGCCGGTCCCTTCCTGCACGCCACCATCCCAGCCCCCAACTGGGTCGAGCGCGGCGAGCTCATCAAGGACTGCAAGCTCGAAGTCGCGCTCGGCTACGCGGGCGATCGACAAATCGAATTCCTCGGGCCGGGCAAAGGCACCGAGCACTACAGCCGCGCACTGGTGGACACCGACGTCGCCTTCCACCACGTCGGAATCTACCAGTACGGCATGGACGATCTCGCCACGAACATCACGAGCGCCGGGTACCCCGAAGTCGTCCGGGGCGGCGTCATCATGGGCAAAGCACTCTCCTTCGACTTCCGCTACTTCGACTCCCGCCAAGACATCGGCATCTACCTAGAAGTCCAAGACTTCCGCCTCCTGAACCGCAAACTGAGCATCGAACCCCCCCTCCGCGCCTACGCCAAGCTCAGGGACACGCTAGGCCTCTAAAACCCAAAGCATTTCCATCAGTTAGACCCAACACCGCGAAAACCCGCCCAATGCACACCTACGAAACCTCCATTACGATCGACGCGCCACCCACCGAAGTCTGGAAGCACCTCGTCGACCTCGGCAGCCACGATCAGTGGAGTCAGCACTTCAAGCTTCGGGGCGAGCCCGTCGTGGGCGGCCCGGCCCGAATCGAATTCTCGCTCTTCGGAATTCCAATGCGGGTCAGCGTCGCTTATCAGAAAATCGACGAACCATACGAGCTGCGCTGGCACGGCGGCCCAAAGGGCCTGGCCTACGGCAGCCACTTCTGTATCCTAGAGCCGCTCGATGGCGGGACGCGAACGCGCTTCCGACACGGGGAGTCCTTCTCTGGCCTTCTTGCGCCCCTCGTCGTACGCCTGCTCGACGCCAAGCTCGGCGGCCCATCGTACGAAGGCTTCAACGAAGACCTCCGGGCGCGCGTCCTTCGCAGTTGACCTTGGGGCGATCGCGCAGCCCGCGGCCCCGAAAACGCCTCTTGACACATGATACAAAATGTGTGAACTGTCTCATTCGGCGCCCCTACATATCTCTCCGAAGCGCACCAAGAATGAGGCCGGCATATGAAAACCGACGTCCATGCCTTCGCCCTGGTCCCAAGGGCACACCGAAGCTCGACTCTGGTCGCACTGATCCTCGTTGGCAGCGCCTCGATGGGCGGCTGCCAAGCATCGTCATCGCTCGCGGCAATCTCCCAACCAAACGTGATCGTGATGGTCGCGGACGACTTGGGTTGGGCCGACGTTGGCTTCCACGGCAGTGTCATCGACACTCCCGCTCTAGACCGCCTCGCGGCCGAGGGGGTACAGCTCAATCATTTCTACACCACACCGATCTGCACGCCGACCCGCGCCGCCTTGATGACCGGCAGAGATCCCATTCGCCTAGGCACTGCGTACGGCGTGATTCAGCCCTGGCACAACAACGGGGTCAGTCCTTCCGAGCACTTCATGCCGGAGTCGTTTGAGGCGGCGGGCTACCAGACGGCCATGGTCGGGAAATGGCATCTGGGGCATGCACAGCAGACCTATCACCCGAACGAGCGGGGCTTCGAGCACTTCTACGGACACCTTCACACCGAGGTCGGGTACTACCCTCCGTTCGCCCGGGCTGGTGGCTCCGATTTTCAGGAGAACGGCACCACGATCGACGACGAGGGGTACGAAACCTATCTGCTTGCCGACGAAGTGAGCCGCTACATCGAAGAACGCGACAAGGCCAAGCCGTTCTTCATCTACATGCCGTTCCTCGCGCCGCATACGCCGTTCGACGCGCCGGATGAGCTGAAAGAGAAGTACAAGGATTACCCTGAGCGAGGCGAGCCCTCGCGCGGCGTAGGCGATCGCTTCGAAGGCGCGGCCGATTCCATCGGCTATGAAAGCGTTCGCGCGCTCTATGCGGCGGTTGTCGATGCCTTGGATCAGGGCATCAGCAGGGTGCTCGACGCGCTCGATGAGCAAGGCGTCGCCAACAACACCATCGTGCTCTTCCTGAGCGACAATGGCGGCTTCACACCGTACTACTGGGGCGGTGCCAGCAATCAGCCTCTTCGCGGCGGCAAGGCCGAGACGTACGAGGGCGGCATTCGCGTCGTGTCACTCATGCGTTGGCCGAGCAGGCTCGACGGTGGTCAGATGATGGACCAGACGATGACTGTAATGGACGTGTTCCCAACACTCGCCGATGCGACTGGTATCGAACCGCAGAACACCCGGAAGCTCGACGGGCGTTCGATGTGGCCCGCCATCGCCGACGGCACCGAAATGCCTGCCCGCGACGACTACATCTACTTCCTTTCCGAAATTCCCAACTACGGGGAGGTAAGTGTGACGGCCTTCGACGAGCAGTGGAAGCTGGTGCAGTTCCACAAAGAGACGCAGACGACGCACCAGGTCACCAACGAGCTCTACGATCGAATCAACGATCCGAACGAGTACGAAAACCTTGCCGACGAGCATCCACAAAGAGTGGAAGAGATGGCCGAAGCGATCCGTCGGTGGCGCTCGCTTCATCCAATCGAAGGCGTCCGAGCGTCAATAGCCGGGCCTCCAGGATGGCGCGCACCCAAGGATTGGGCGTCGTACCCGCAACCGCTGGATACCTTGCAAGCTGAAGAGGACTTCGG
>JBLYYU010000450.1:0-3588 GCA_048550275.1 Polyangiales bacterium | reverse complement strand
GCGCGGGCGTACCTGGCCTTCGTGTCCCGGCGGCAGCGCGATTCGCAGACCAGTCGGGACACGGGCGCTCTCAGATGGAGAGATCACCACCGGGGCGTCGAGGCACGCGGCGAGGTCCATCCCCGCCGCGCCACTCGTCTTGTAGCGCGGAATGACCGCGCCATCGCGCATCTTGAAGACGCGCAGGGTCGCCACTATTCGTCGCCTTCGGGCTTGCGCTCAGGCTTGCGATCCCCGCCGCCTTCGCCGCTGCCGCCGTCGTCGCGATCACGGCTGCCGCCGCCGTCGCGATCACGTGTACGGCTCCGGTCACGGTCACGTCCGCGATCCCGATCTCCGTCGCGGCCTCCGGCCCTCGAGCCGCCTCGTCCGCCCCGGTCCCGGTCCCGACCGCCTCGTCCGCCGCGATCTCGGTCACGTCCGCCGCGACCTCGGTCGCCGTCCCGACCGCGCCCACCGCCGTCTCGACCGCGTCCGCCGCCGTCACGGCGTTCTCTGCGTTCCGGCTCGACGAAGCCCTCGGGCTTTTCGAGCAGCACCTTGCGTGAAAGCTTGATGCGGCCTTCGCGATCGATGTCGCTGATCATCACCTCGACCTCGTCGCCGAGGTTCATGATGTCGGTGACCTTGTCGACGAAGCCCCACTCCATGTCGGTTACGTGCAGGAGGCCGTCCTTGCCGGGGGCGATCTCGAGGAACGCACCGTAGTTCTCGACACGTCGCACGATGCCCTTGTACTTGGTGCCGATTTCCGGCTCGAGCGTCAGGCTCTCGATGATTTCGATCGCCTTCTTGAGCGCTTCGCCGTCGGGCGATGCGATGCTGACGGTGCCGTCGTCGGTGATGTCGATCTTGGCGCCGGTCTGCTCGGTGATGGCCTTGATCATCTTGCCGCCCGGTCCGATGACCACGCGGATCTGATCCGGCTTGACCTTGAGGGTCTCGATTCGCGGCGCGTACTTCGAAAGCTCCGGACGCGGCGTCGCCATCACCTCGTTCATCTTTTCGAGGATGTGAAGCCGGCCTTCGCGCGCTTGATCCAAGGCCTCGTGCATGATCTCTTGCGCCAAGCCCGCGATCTTGATGTCCATCTGGATCGCGGTGATGCCCTTGTCGGTGCCGCAGACCTTGAAGTCCATGTCGCCGAGGTGGTCCTCGTCACCGAGGATGTCGGTGAGGACGGCGTACTTCTCGCCTTCCATGATGAGTCCCATCGCGACGCCGGCGACGGGTGCCTTGATGGGCACGCCCGCGTCCATCATCGCCAAGCTTCCGCCACAGACGGTCGCCATCGACGAGGAGCCGTTCGACTCGGTGATCTCCGAGACGATACGCATCGTGTAAGGGAACTCTTCGCGCGAGGGCAGGACCTTGGTGAGCGCGCGCTCGGCAAGGGTTCCGTGTCCGATCTCTCGGCGGCCGGGGCCACGGAGGAACTTCGTCTCACCGACCGAGTAGGGCGGGAAGTTGTAGTGAAGAAGGAAAGGCTTCCAGTGCTCGCCGACGAGACCGTCGATCTTCTGCTCGTCCTGACGCGTCCCAAGTGTTGCCGTGACGATGCTCTGAGTCTCGCCTCGCGTGAAAAGCGTCGATCCGTGGACCCGTGGCAGGAGTGCGACCTCGATCGCAATGGGCCGAACAGTCTTGTAGTCACGGCCGTCGACGCGACGCTTGTCGTCGAGGACTTGCCCGCGCATCGTGTTGTAGCGAAGATCCTCGTAGGCTCCCTTGATGTCGCCCTCGGAGTCGGGGAACTCGCCGGCCAGCTCGGCCGCGACCTCCTTCTTGATCTCACTGAAGCGGCCGTAGCGCGGGTGCTTCTCCGCGATGTTGCAGGCCTCGAGGACCCTCGTGAGCGCGACGTCCTTGACGCGTGCGTCGATCTTCCCGTCGCGTGCGTGCGGTGTGAAGGGCCACTTTTCCTTGCCTACCGCCTCGCGGATCTTCTCGATGAGCTCGAGGACACCTTGCACCGATTCATGACCAAACTGGATGGCGGCGATCATGTCCGTTTCGGACATTTCCTTCGCTTCGCCTTCGACCATGACGATCGCGTCCTTGGACGCGGCGACGATCAGCTCGCACTCGCTTTCCTCTTGCTCCTGGTAGGTCGGGTTCGCGATGAACTTGCCGTCGACGCGCGCGACTCGCACACCAGCGATCGGCCCTGCCCAAGGAAGGGGGCTCATGTGGATTGCGGCGGACGCGCCGACCATCGCGAGGACGTCGGACTGATTGCTTCCATCCGCGCTCATGACGGTGGCAATGACCTGCGTCTCGCACATGTAGCCGTCCGGAAAGAGCGGGCGGCAGGGCCGGTCGATCAGACGCGAGGTCAGGATCTCGTGATCGCGCTGCCTGGCCTCACGCTTGAAGAAACCGCCCGGAATCTTGCCTGCGGCGTAGGTCTTCTCGATGTAGTCGCAGGTCAGAGGAAAGAACGGGGCACCGGGCCTCGCCTCTTTGTTTCCAACCACCGTGACAAGGACGACGGTTTCGCCACAGCTCACCAATACCGAGCCGGATGCCTGTTTGGCAATCCGACCCGTCTCGATGGTGATCTCTTTGTCACCAATCTTAACGGACTCTCTGATTATCATCGCTCTCTTCGCCTTCCGCGCGGACAACCGCGCATGCGGTTCGCGTTGACGTCGAGTGCGGTATCGGTCCCCGATTCCAGGATTCGAGCGTGGGCTCAAATCATCGAAGCGAAGAGCGAACTCCGGACCCGACGCAAAGCAACCAAGATTCTACCGGGACAACGCCCCGGGGCTCAGCTTACTTCCGAATGCCAAGCTCTGAAATGATCTTACGGTATCGCTCCACGTCCTGGCCGCGGACATAGTCGAGCAGCCGGCGTCGCTGGCTGACCATCTTCAGCAGGCCTCTTCGGGAGTGATGATCCTTCTTGTGCGTCTTGAAGTGGTCGGTCAGGTAGGTGATCCGCTCGCTCAAAATGGCGATCTGGACCTCGGGCGAGCCCGTGTCCTTGTCGTGGTTGCGGAATTGACCGATCAGCTCGGACTTTCTATCGGCGTTCAGTGCCATGCGTTACTCGCGCTAAATCTCTTGAAAAATGGGTATTTCTTGCCTGAAGGGGGCGGAATATGGGCCGGGCTGCGGAGGGCGTCAAGGAGCCGTTTTGGTGCGCATGCTGGGGTCGATGAATCCAATTCGATACACCTAGCAATCGGCCGACTCAGACTTACCTTCAGTGGACATGAGCCAGCCCTCCAAGATCTTAGTTTGCCCGGATTGCCAGTCGGCCAACCGGATTCCGACGGCGCGGATCGGCGAGAATCCCCGCTGTGGCAAGTGCAAGCAGGCCTTTTTCGCCGGCCTGCCCTTCACACTCACCGATCAGACCTTCGACAAGCAGCTCGGTCATAGCGAGCTGCCTCTGGTCGTCGACTTCTGGGCTCCGTGGTGCGGGCCCTGCAAGATGATGGCCCCGTTCTTCGAGCAGGCCGCCGCGGAGCTCGAGCCCCGAGTTCGGCTGGCCAAAGTGAACACCGACGAGAACCGCTCGCTCGCTATGCGGTATCAAATCAGCAGCATTCCTACTACGGCGATCTTCAAGGACGGACG
>JBLYYU010000449.1:0-4789 GCA_048550275.1 Polyangiales bacterium | reverse complement strand
TCGGGCGTCATGTTCCTCGAAGAGGACATCGAAGAAGGAAGCGCTCTCACCGGATCCTTGCCTGCGCTCTCCGAATCATCCTCTGGTGCTCGACAAGGCTCGCGAGATCGAAGAGCTTGCCGCCACTTCCTCGGGTGTCTCCGCCGTCGCTCAGCCCATCCTTCAGCCTTCGGCGCCGGCTCGGCCGATTTCCGACGCTCCCGAGATGGAGCTCGAATACGAGGAGCTCGAAGAAGGCGACGAGGGTTTCGACTTCGCGGAGAAGCTCGCGGAAGAGCTCGCCGAGGTCGCCGACATCGCGCCGGTCGACGAAGGCGCCGAAATGATCGACGTCGAGACGGTCTTCGAGCAGTTTAAAGCCGGAGTTGCAGAGCAGGTTGCCGACGACGACAGTGACACGCACTTCGACCTCGGCATCGCTTACAAAGAGATGGGACTGCACGCCGACGCGCGACGCGAGTTCCAGGTCGCCATGGACGACCCGCGCCGGCGTTGCCTGTGCTGGACGATGATCGGCCTGATCTACATGGAAGAAGGTCAGCCGCGGGATGCGATCGAAGCGTTCCAGTCCGGTCTCGAAAGCCCGGAGAAGACCGCCGCCGAAGCCGTCGGTCTGCACTACGAGCTCGGGGTAGCGTCCGAATCGTCCGGCCTCAGCGACCAGGCTCGCCTGCACTACCAGTACGTTTTTCAGCGTGAGCCGCGGTATCGCGAGGTCACCGCCCGGCTGGACCGGCTCGGCGGGCCGTCGACCAGCAGCGATGAAGATCTGCTCCTCGAGTCGATGGATGACGTAAATCGCGCATTCGATGAGTTGATCCACGAGGACTAGGCCCTATAGACTCGGCTGATCATGACCGAGACCGTGCACACGTTTTGCCGGATCTGCGAGGCACTTTGCGGCCTCGAGGTCACGGTGGATGGCGACCAGGTCGTCGACATCAAGCCGGACGACGCGCACGTGGCGACGCATGGCTACGGCTGCCTCAAGGGGCTCAAGCAGCATCGGATGTACAACACGCCCGACCGGCTGCTTTACCCGATGCAACGGGTCGACGGTGAGCTGCAGCGGGTCTCGTGGGACGACGCGCTCGGCAGCATCGGCGGGAAGGTCCGTGAGCTCATTGATAGTCACGGGCCGCACAGCATCGCAATGTACGTCGGGACAGCGGCTGGGTTCGGCGTACTGCACCCGGTTTTCGCGCAGGGTTTCATGCAGGGCGTGGGCTCAGCCAGCATGTTCTCCTCGGCCACCCAGGATTGTGCGAACAAATTCGCGGTGGCCCGCGAGCTCTACGGCTTTCCGTTCACACAACCCTTCCCCGACCTCGAGAACCTCGAGTGCTTGATCATCGTAGGAGCGAACCCCGCCATTTCGAAGTGGAGCTTCTTACAGGTCTCGAACCCGATCCGACGTCTCAAAGAGATCGAGGCGCGTGGCGCGAAGATTTTCGTGGTGGACCCCCGGCGGACCGAAACCGCGAAAGTCGCCGGCGAACACGTCTTCATCCGGCCGAACACAGACGTCTTCTTCTATTTGTCATTCCTGCACGAGTTGCTCGCCACCACAGACTTCGACCACGAGCGAATCAACCAACACATGACGGGATTCGACGAGCTTCGCAGCGTCGCTGAGGCCTGGCCGCCGGAGCGCACGGCCGAAGTCACCCGCATTCCGGCGGACACTCTGCGCGAGATGGTGCGAACCTATCGCGAAGCCGACGGCGCGGCCCTCTACTGCTCGACGGGCGTCAACATGGGCACGAACGGCTCGCTCGCGTTCTGGCTGCAGGAGTGCATCAACGCGATATCCGGGAATCTCGACCGGAAAGGCGGCACCTTGGTGAGCACCGGCGTCATCGATTTCGCGGCCTTCGGCAAGAAGACCGGAACGTTGTTGCACCAGAACGAGAGCCGAATCGGTGGCTTCAAGTCGGTCAACGACGCGATGCCCGGCGGAATCCTCGCAGACGAAATCCTGACCCCGGGCGACCGGCAGATCAAAGCGCTCTTCGTGACCGGCGGAAACCCTCTGATCACGATGGCGAACTCCGAACGCCTCCGCGACGCCTTCAAGGAGCTCGAGCTCCTCGTCGTCCTGGACATTCAACCGAGCGAAACCGCATCGGTAGCGACACACGTGCTCCCATGCACTTCCCCGTTCCAGCGGCCGGATCTCCCCTTCGTGTTTCCGCTGATGCTGGGTCTTCAGGTGAAACCCTATCTTCAGGCAACACGCGCCGTGGTCCCTCCACAGGGCGAGCAACGGGACGAGGCGACGATCTACCTCGACATCGCGAAGGCGAGCGGCGTAAATCTCTGGGGCTCCGCCGCTGCGCAGCGCGCCTTCGAGGCTGCGAAGGCGATCAAGTCGATGGGGCGACGCGGGAAGCAGCCGGCGATTCCGCAGGAGCTGCTGCTATCGGGGCTCCTGCGAGCGACGAAGCAGGGCAGCTTCAAGAAGCTCCTGAGCGAAAAGCACGGGCGGCTCCGGCCGACGCACGACCCGGGGAGCTTCCTCGGGAAGCGGGTGGTTCACGACGACCGCAAGGTCCATCTCGCCCCACCCTCCTACCTGAAGCAAGCGCAGAAGCTCGAAGCAGACTTCCAGCTCGAGCTAGAGACCAAACACGAGCTCAAGCTCATCACCAAGCGCGCGATCACGACGCACAATTCCTGGACGCACAACATCGAGGAGTTCGTGAAGAGAGAGCGCGGCACCAACCACCTCTACATGCACCCCGACGACGCCGCTCGCGCTGGTCTCGCCGAGGGTGATCTCGCCGACGTGTCCACCCGAGTGGCAACCGTCCGGCTCCCGGTCCGACTGCTCTCGGAGCTGATGCCCGGCTCGGTGGCTCTGCCGCACGGCTGGGGTCATCAGGACAGCAAGATGGGCGTCGCAAGTCAGACCAGCGGCGTCAACGTCAATCTGCTCGCCGCTGACGGCCCTGAGAGCCTCGAAAAGGTGTCCGGAATGGCGCATCTCACGGGCATCGTCGTGGAGGTCAAGCAGGCTGCTGGCGAGCTCAACTCTCGACACTGGTCCGGCATTGGCCGCGAAGCGACGGACCAAGCCTCGAACGAAAGCATCGCCGCCGAGGGCTGAGACCGCCTAGAACGCGGCCCGGAACGACAGATTCGGGAACCAAATCGCTGTCGTGAAACGGATCGGACAAGGCTCCGGCGGAACGCCAACGCGCCACTGGCACTCCCCGGGCGCGGTCATGTCGCCCGAGTCGATCTCCTGCGCGTCCCGCGCCTGCGTGATGTTGATCCACTCGAGCGCGACCCGCATGCGGCGGCCTGGCTTGGCCCACTCGTACGCCACCTGCGCGTCGAGGCGCACGAACCACGGAACGCGTTGAATGTATTGCTGAACCTGGCCCGAAGAATCGAGCCATAGCCAGCCCTCGGCGCGCCCGGACCGCGCGAAAACCCGTCCACCGAGAATCAGGCCAAACTTCGACGCCCAGGTCAGAACACCGTTCATCACATGCCGGACATCGTAGGAGGGTGTGTAGTCGAATGTCTGGTCAGGCCGGAAGTCGAGCAGCGCGGTAGCCTCGAGGTCGCTGAATCCGAGCGTGTAGCTGACCAAGGTCGAGACCCCGACCGCGAAGGGACGACGAAGCAAGAGCTCGAGCCCGTAGCTCTTGCCGTCCGCGCTGTTGTCGATCCTGCCTTCTGGAATCGGGCTCTGCCAGACGCCACCCGTGATCAGTGGGTTCGTGAAGATGTCGACGAAGCGAAGGTCTCGAAAGATGTTGAGGTAACCACGCGTTTCAAACGTGAGCTCGTGCGGCAGGTAGAAACGAACACCCCCTTCGGTCTGATTGACCTTCTGGAGCCCTGGTTCGAGCGGAACGTCGCCAAGACCCGGCAGCGGTATGGCAAAGGTCGCCGGTCGGTTACCGAGACCCCAACCGATGAATACATCCGCAATGTCCTGGGCGTGAAAGGTCGCGCGGGCTCGGGGAGCGACACCAAAATCCCGATTACTGCCGGTCCGCCACACATCCGCCCGAATTCCGATCGACAGATCGAGCCAGGGAACGGGTGACAAGGTGGCATCGGCGAACGCGCCCCCGCTCATGCGACGGTCTTGCTCGCTGAAATCCGGATCGCCCGGTGACGCACAAGGCGCGGAAACGTTGGGGTCGTTCTCCTGCGAGCAGCGGACGGGCCCGAACAGGCCTGCAGCCTGTGCTCCGAGCATGAGCCCGATCTTGCGCCTGTGGTACGCCGCGGTGAACCGCGGACCAAACCGATGAATGCTCGCGCCGATGTTCGGGACGGCGCTGCCGGTTGCGTCTTGAACGTCGGAGAAATCGTAGCCGTAGAGCATCGCGCCCACGAGATCCCATCGTTTGAGCTTGCCGATGAAACGGGCCTCGATTCGATGAAACTGCAGATCGAACGACAGGCGTTGCGTGGGGTCGCTTTCGTCGAAGACCGACGCGTCGCGTCCGCCTATCGCGACCAGCTCGAAACGAGACCGGGCGCTCATATCGACCGCGGTGCGATATTGGTAATCCCAGTAGTTGACGCTCGCATCAACGCCTATCGCGCCGAGGATCAGATTCGGGTAGCCGATGCGGCCCGAAAACGTCATCGAACCTTCCTTGGGAATGGGGACATTGACCATGGCAGAAGCGTCGATCGCGCGAATCTCCGCCTCGCCGTGTACGCGATCAGAAGGAATCCTGCGCGCCCGTCCGCTAAGGACACCGCCCGTAAACCCACCGTAACGAGCCGGCGCCGCACCCGAATAGAGATCGATGCCGCC
>JBLYYU010000448.1:0-24352 GCA_048550275.1 Polyangiales bacterium | reverse complement strand
GCGGTATCGAACGCTGTCCGTCGCTCGCGTGCCGGTCTCAGCGAGCCCAACCGCCCGATCGGCTCATTCCTGTTCCTCGGGCCTACGGGCGTCGGCAAGACCGAGCTCGCACGCGCGCTGGCCGAGTTCCTGTTCGACGACGACAAGGCGATGATCCGGCTCGACATGAGCGAGTACATGGAGAAGCACGCCGTGGCTCGCCTGATCGGCGCTCCTCCCGGCTACGTGGGGTACGAAGAAGGCGGCCAGCTCACCGAGCCTGTGCGCCGCCGCCCGTACTCGGTCTTGCTTTTCGACGAGGTCGAGAAGGCGCATCCTGACGTTTGGAACGTGCTGCTCCAGGTGCTCGACGACGGGCGCTTGACCGACGGTCAAGGGCGGACGGTCGACTTCAAGAACGTGGTGATCATCCTGACCTCGAACGTCGGGTCCCATCACATCATGGCCCTCGATGACGAGGAGTCGATGCGCAAGGCCGTCACGGAAGACCTCCGCGACGCCTTCCGGCCCGAGTTCCTGAACCGGCTCGACGAGACGATCATTTTCCACCGCCTCGATCGCGCGCAGCTTCGGAGGATCGTCGACGTCCAGCTTCGGAGCTTCGAGAAGCGGCTCGCCGACCGCGACCTCGGTCTCGAGATCAGCGACGCGGCCAAGGACTTCCTTGCGAACGTGGGCTACGACCCGACCTATGGCGCCCGGCCGCTCAAGCGCGCGATCCAGCGCTACCTCGAAAACGGTCTCGCCGAAGACATTCTGGCGGGTCGGTTCGGCGCGGGGGACACGGTCCGGGTCGACGCGGGCGACGGAAAGCTCGTATTCGGGGGCGGAACCGGCCCTGCGGAAGCGGAAACCAGCATCGAAGCCGAATAAACCCGTGCTTTCGGAAACTTAGGCCTGGTACCCCTCGAAAAGCGGGAAGACTTGCGCGGTCGGGTACACTGTGTAAGCCTCCGGCGCTCTTAGAAGGAGCAGAAGCGTTCATGGTTGAAACCGTACAGTGCAAGCCTATCGAAGTTCACGTTGGTGAACGTGGAGTCGAGCGTGCGGTCAAGCACCTCAAGCGCAAGATGGCGACGGAGGGCATCCTTCGCGAGCTCAAGCGCCGCCGTCACTACATGAAGCCTTCGATCAAGAAGCGGAAGAAGGCCGCAGAGGCCGCGCGCCGCCGCCGCAAGCGCGTTCGCCAAGTAAGCGAACGCCCGTTCTAGGCGAAAGCCCTCTGATTCACTCGGAGGGCTTTTCAAATTCTGGATCAGGTTCGAGACGCTGACCGGGGCTCCAGGCGTGGAAGCGGCCCGTCTGCGCTTCGAGGAACCGCGCGAGCCGATGGAAGTCGCTGCCGTTCGGGATGAAGCGGACCTCCGTGTGTAGGGTCTGCGGATTGATCAGCCTCGAGAACTCGATGTAATGCAGGTCGAGCTGGCCACTGACGCTGACCATGTGGCCGTCGAGCTCTTCTTCTACGAGGGCGCGATAAGCGCCGATGCCGAGCTGGCTCGCGAGCATGACGTCGAAGGCGTGAGGCGGAGAGCAGCGCGATTCGTACCCGAGCTGAATGTGCCGCACCTTCTTTCGTTTCCCGGTGCGCTCTTCGTAGCGTGTCTGCACACGGTCGCTGACGATCTTGGCCAGATCGAACGCTGCAAGGCGGAGGTGCCCGTGCTCGTCTCGAGGCATCCCGGCAACCGAATTTTCAGGGAGGAGCTCGGCTAGGCCTTCGGCGAGAACCACCGTCCCGTAGAACTGATCGCGTCGCTCTCGTTCGAGCATCATGTCGACGATGCGGTCGACCAGGGCGGTGATCGAGAGCCGGCGAACCATGGTCCTTTCGCCCGTGAGCGGGTCGACCCCTTGCTCTTCGATCGCGAGATCTCCCTGCACGTCTTCGGTCGAGAGCACCATGCTTGCCTCGCCGGCGATCGCGACCCCGTATGAAAGCCAACCGGCTTTGCGGCCCATGGTCTCGACCACGAAATAACTGCTGGTCGCGATGCAATCCGCGCGGAGGTTCAGAAGCTCCTTTGCCATCACGTCGACGGCGGTGAAGAAGCCGAAGGTGAAATCGATGCCGCGATAGTCGTTGTCGATTGTCTTGGGCAGGTGGACGATTCGAACCCGGTTTTCGTCGGCGACATGATGACGCTGGTACTCGTACAGGAAGTTCGCCGTCTTCAGGGTGTCGTCGCCGCCAATCGAGATCAGCGCGTCGACCTCGAGCGCTACGAGAGCATGGTGAATTCGGGCTAGGCGCTCGGTCTTCTCCGGATCGAGCAAGTCGGACGGCGACTCGATCGGCGCCCCCGGGTTGACGCGCGCTGTCCCGATGATGATCCCGCGGGTATTGCGAACGCCGCGAATGTCCGCCGGGGTGAGCAAGCGATAGTGCTCGGAGACGAGCATGGGGTTGGTGACGGGGTCGTAGTCTTGAAGGTTCGTGTACCCGTGAAAGACACCGAGCACCTCGATCCCAGCTTCGAGGAATGACGTAGTCGCCGCAGCGATGACAGCGTTGGCCCCGGGCGCAGGTCCGCCCGAGAAAATGATCGCAACTCGTTTCGGTGTCTTGGCCACGCCGAACTTTAGGCTTCGAAGCGCCGGATTGCCATCCTTCTCGGCAGGCGCTCTACTCCGGGACACCGGCATGCCGATCGACCCCGACAGCTTGGGCCACGTGACTCCGCCCATCGAGTTCGACTACGGTTGGCGTGACGCCGTGACGTACGCGCTTGGCGTCGGTGCGTCCCCCGAGGAGGAGCTCGACTATCTCTACGAGGGGCGCGGTCCGAAGGTGCTGCCCACTTTCTGCACTATTCCGACCTTCGCCGTTTTCGACGCACTGGTCGATCGGATCGGCTGCGACCGGAGCGGGATGGTGCACCACAGCCAGCAAATCGATCTGTTCAAACCGCTCGCGCCGAGCGCGCGCCTGCGCGTGAGCGGCAAGGTCTCGGGGCTCTACGACCTGAAGCGAATGGCGAAGTCGGTGTTCACCATCGAGGCGCACGATGAACAGAACGAGCTCGTCACCCGCGGCGAGGTCAGCTTGGTGCTCCTGAAAGACGGCGGCTTCGACGGCCCCCGCCCGCCACGGACCGAGCGCGTGTCCTTGCCCGATCGTGAGCCGGACTTCGAATCGAGGGAGCTCGTCTCGCCCAGCCAAGCGCTCCTCTACCGCTTGAGCGGTGACTACAATCCGCTGCACGCGGATCCGGAGTTTGCGGCAGGGGCGGGCTTCGAGCGACCGATTCTTCACGGCCTGTGCACCTATGGCTATGCCGGCCGGGCGCTGGTGCGCGGGGCCTGCGACGGCGACCCGGGCCGCCTCCGGACCTTCCGCGGCCAGTTCAGCAACCCGGTTTTCCCAGGCGACACACTGCTGATTCGGACCTGGAACGAAGGCGAGCGCGTCGTCGTCGGCGTGAGCACCGAGGAGCGGCCGGACAAGCCCTGCCTCAGCAACGCCTACGCAATCCTAGGCTGAGAGCACGCCGCGCGTTTTCTTCTTGCCGAACGATTGATCCAAACACAGGGTTCCTTGGTGGCGCGTTTCTGCCTTCCAATGTGCTTTGCTGCCTTGTTTCCGCTCGCCGCGGTTGGCTGCACGGGAACCGCCCCCGCCGCGACCGAGCCCCCGCCCCCGCCCGTCTACGCGGCGACCATCGAGCCCGAATCGACAACGCCCACGTCGATCGCCACAGCCGAGATCCTCGCTAACCGGCAATCGAACATGCGATCGGAGACCGCGGGCCGAGTGATCGAAGTCGGGGTCGAGGCGGGTGACCGGGTCGACGAGGGCCAAGTCCTTCTTCGTCTGGACGTGGGGCGTTCGACGTCCGCCGCTCAAGCTGCCAACGCGGCGGTGTCCCAGAGCCAAGCCCGACTGACACAGGCCGAGCGGGAGCTCGAACGCACGAAGAAGCTCGTCCGAACCGGGGGCCTTCCGGAGCAGCGCCTCGACGACGCGAACGACGCGGTTCGTCTGGCGTCCGCGGCGAGGGCCGCGGCGCGCGCAGAGGCCCGGCTCGCTCGGCGAGGCATGACCGATGCCGTGATTCGGGCTCCTTTCAGCGGGACGGTAGTCGACCGGACGGTCGAGCTCGGGGAATACCTGGCGCCCGGGAACCCGTTGTTGAGCCTCGCGGATACGAGCCTCTTGAAAGCCAGGGTCCTTCTCGACCCCCGAGAGGCGATCGACGTCGAGGTCGGCGCGTTGGCAACCATTTCGGTGTACGCGCGTCCGGGTGAGGTGTTCACCGGTAAAGTCGTCCGGGTCGGTGAGGTCATCGACCCGCGCACCCGACGGCTTCCAGTCGAAATCGAGCTCGACGAACACGATGGACGGCTCCGACCGGGTCTCGTCGCGAAGTTCGAGGTCATCACCGCCGAGCCGAAGAGCGAGCTCCGCGTGCCACTGGACGGCGTCTTCGAGCGCTTCGGAAGCCAACATGTGTACGTCGTCGAGGACGGAGTCGCCCGGCGTCGCGCGATTCAGCTCGGAAGCGTTCGTGCCGGCTACGCCGAGGTCACCGAAGGGCTCGCGCCCGGCGAGACGGTCGTCGTGAAGGGCGTGACGAGAGTGGTCGACGGCTCGAAGGTTCAAATCGTTCCGCCCGACACCGAGAGCGACCCGGCGGCGGAGACAAGCGACGCGCCATGAGCATCCCGTCCTTCGCCGTCCGCCAGCCCGTGCTCGTCAACTTGGTGGCGATTTCGGCGGTGCTGGTCGGTGGAATGGTGATGAGCGTCATGCACCGGGAGTCGCTCCCGACATTGCCGACCGGCTGGGGGACGGTGACGACGATCTACGTGGGGGCCTCGCCTGAAGAGATCGAGCAGCTCGTCACGATCCCGATCGAGAACGCCGTCGGCGACGTCGAAGAGGTAGAAGAGATTTGGGGCGTATCGAAGGAGGGGGTCTCCTATGTGAGCTTCCACCTCGATGACGACGTCGAGGACATCACGAGCGCCATCATGGAGATCTCGAACGAGATCAATCGACTCGACGACCTGCCTCTCGACGCAGAGCGCCCGGTCGTCCGCGAGATGAAAGTAGACTTCCCGACCATCGCCGTGGCGGTGCGCGGAGAGGTTCCCGAGGTCGTCCTCCGTCAGGTCGGGAAGGACCTCGCGGATCGGGTCGAACGCCTTTCCGGTGTGTCCGGGACTTGGCGAAACGGGATCCGTGACCGGGAATTCCGAGTCGACGTCGATCCGGACCGGCTCGCCGCCTACCAGCTTCCGCTGACGGCGGTGAGCGACGCGCTTCGTTTCAGGGCCGCCAATGTGCCCGCCGGCACCACCAAGGGCGACGGAGACGCTCGGCTCGTTCGCGGCATGACGCGAGTGGGCGACGTCGAAGAACTGGCGGAGGTCGTGATCCGGCCTGACCCCGCGGGCGGCTCGGTGCGGGTCGGGGACGTCGCCGACGTTTCGGACACGTTCGCGCCGGGCAAGTACAGCGGGCGGGTCAATGGCGAACCGGCTGTCGTGCTCACCGTGCGAAAAGAGGAGCAAGCCGACAGCGTACGCATAAGCGAAGACGTTCGCGCGCTCGTCGCGCGGCTGAAACCGTCGCTTCCGCCCGGAGTCCAAATCGACTTGTTCGGCGACGCGGCCGCCGAGGTCGAGCATTCGCTCGGGACGCTCTACACGAACGCTGCCGTCGGGCTCCTGCTCGTGCTGTTGCTGCTCTGGGTCGCGATTGGAGCTCGCAACGCGACGATGGCCGCGATCGGGCTCCCCGTCGCCTTGGCGGGCGCGATCATCGCGATGCACATGATGGGCATCACCATCAACATGATGTCGTTGATGGCGCTGATTCTCTGCCTTGGCGTAGTGGTCGACGACGCGATCATCATCATCGAGAACATCTATCGGCACATGGAAGAGGGCATGCCTCGGCGAAAGGCTGCAGTCATCGGCACCCAGGAGGTGTTCTGGCCGGTCGTTGCCTCGACGCTCACTAGCTGGGCCGCGTTCCTACCGCTGCTCATGATGGAAGGCGTGCTCGGCGATGCCTTCGCGATCATCCCGAAAGTGGTCGTCGCCTCGCTGGCCGCGTCCCTGATCGAGGCCATGTTCATCTTGCCGAGCCACATGGCGGATTTCGGCAAGCTCTCGCGGGACAAGCGGGCGGAAACCGGCCCGCCGAAAACCCGTCTGGAACGCATTAGTGCTCGGGTGTTGACGCTCTACGAAAGTGTCCTGCGCTGGTCCCTAAAGCACCGGGGCACGGTCGTGTTCGGTGCGTATGCGCTCTGCGTGGCTATCATGGCTGTCGCGTTTTCGGTGAAAGAGGTGATCCTTCTGACCGAGGGCGACCCGGACATGTTCGATGTCCGAATCCATATGCCAACCGACGCCTCGAAAGAGGAGACCGAGGCGATGCTCGCCAGGTTGGACACGCGCATCGCGGCCCTCGAGAATCCAGACGTGGAAGCGACAGTGTCCGTGCGCGGGATGACGCGCACGGACATGGGGCTCAGCTCGGGGGATCACCTCGGCATGGTGACGGTGTTCGTGGTGCCGATCACCGAACGAAGCAGCATGCACGCGGGCCGCGATTTGGTGACGCAGGTGAGCGAGCTGTATGACGACGTGGTGGGGCCCTCACGCCTCGAGATCATGGAAGTGAGAGCCGGGCCTCCTAGAGGCGCCCCAGTCGCGGTGCGGATTCGAGGTGAGGACTACGAGCGCCTGGTCGAGCTTGCAGAGCAGGTGCTCGCAGAGGTTCGCGCGACCCCGGGGACCCGAAACTCCAGTCACGACTACGAGCTCGGCAAGCAGGAGCTTCAGATCAAGGTCGACGAGCAGCGGGCGGCGCTTCACGGGCTCACTCCGGAAATGGTGAGCGGCTGGCTTCGGAGCGCGTTTGGCGCGACCCCGGCTTCGACCCTGCGCGACGGGGACGACGAGATCGACATCCTGGTGCAGCTTCGCGAAGACGTGCAGGAAGACCCGGCGCGGATCGCCTCCCTGCAGCTCATCGCGCCGAACGGCGACGAAGTGGCCATTCGCGAGATCGCGGATGTGTCGCACGGGCGAGGCCCAGGCGTGATTCGCCGATACCAGCAAAAGCGCGTGGTCAGCGTGCTGTCGGGGATCGACGAGGAAGCGACCAACAGCGGCGAAGTCAATGCGCTGCTCCAGAAGAACCTGGCAGCCCTCGAGGCCGCAAATCCGGACGTTCGCTTCGAGTACGGCGGGCAGTTCGAGGAGACCCAGGAGTCGGTCGACTCGCTCTTCCGGGCGTTCATCGTGGCGATGCTTCTGATCTACACGATCTTGGCGACCCAGTTTCAGAGCTTCTCGCAACCGCTGGTAGTCATGGCAGCGATTCCGCTCTCCTTCATCGGCGTGGCTGCTGGCTTCTTGGTGAGCCCGAACGCGATCGGCCTGATCGCGCTGGTCGGCGTCGTTGGGCTGACCGGAATAGTGGTGAACGACTCCCTGGTCTTGGTCGACTTCGTCAACAAGCGGCGCGACCGGGGGATGGCCCTCGACGAGGCGATCGTCGAGTCGGGCAAGCTTCGGCTTCGGCCGATTTTTCTAACCAGCATCACCACGATCGCCGGGCTTTTCCCCTTGTCACTGGCCACCGACAGCCTGCCCCACCTCGCACCGATGGCGCAGGTCATCGTCTATGGATTGACGTTCTCAACGCTGCTCACGCTCTTGGTAGTGCCCTGCCTCTACAGGCTCGACGTCGATCTGGCCGGTCGGATTTCACGCTGGTTCAGGCCGCTTACGCGATGGGCGACCGATCCCGGCGCGGCCGTGGATGAAGCGTTCGACAACACGGGGGAATAGCTAGCCTCGGCCCGTGGCAAGCAGCGCGGGGAGCTGCTACGCGCAGACGATGGCCAAGCGTTTCGAAAACAAAGTCGTTTGGATCACCGGCGGGGGCAGCGGAATCGGCCGCGCGATGGCGCTGGCGTTCGCCGCTGAAGGTGCCGCGGTGGCGGTGTCCGGGAGGCGCGAAGAGCGGCTTCACGAAGTGGTCCAGGAGCTCGAATCGAAGGGTGCCAAGGGTCTGGCGGTGCGCTGCGACGTCGCTGATGAGGCCTCGGTAGCCGAGGCGGTTCAAAAAGTGGTTCGCACCTTTGGCGGCCTGGACGTGGCGGTCGCGAACGCCGGCTTTTCGGTCGCAGGGCGTATCGAGAAGCTGTCCGCTGCGGATTGGCGCCGGCAGCTCGATGTGAACGTGATCGGCGCCGCGATGACGGCCCGCTACGCGATTCCTCACCTTCGTGAGCGAAAGGGCCGCCTTGCACTCATTGGTAGCGTCAGCGGAATGATCTCGACACCCGGCGTAGGCGCGTACTCGGCATCGAAGTACGCGGTGCGCGCGATCGGACAGGCCTTGGCGATCGAGCTGCACGGAAGCGGCGTCTCGTGCACGACGATTCACCCTGGTTTCATCGAGAGCGAGATCGCGCAGGTCGACAACCAGGGCCGGTTTGATCCCGCACGCGAGGATCGACGCCCAAAGAACCTGATGTGGCCGGCGGATCGCGCGGCGCGCGCCATGGTCGGCGCAATCGCGGGGCGCAAGCGCGAGTACACGTTCACGGGACACGGCAAGGCCGCAGCTTTCGCCGGCCGTCACATCCCGGGCGTCGTGCACTTCGGCCTCACGCGCGGCAAGAAGTAGGCGGAGAGGGGCGGCCCTCCGCTACTGAACGACAAAGCGGAACATGAAGAGCAAGTAGGTCTCCTTGCGTCCGGCAATATCCTGCCGGAGCGCTGCCTCGACTCCGATCTTGCCCTTGGTGAACCCCGCCGCAGCGGTGAGTTGGTTCAAATTGCGGCCCTGGTCGCGTCGGTAGCCAAACCTGAGCGGGACCAGCTCGCCAGCGATGTAGGATATGCCTGCACCTGCGATCAGCTCTGTCTTCTGGAAGGTCGTGAAGTCGAAGAGCATGTCGCCACCGATGGTGAAGCTCTCGACGGGGGTAAGCGCGACGCTGCCACCGGCCATCTGCGGCGCGAGCGAGGAGTAGGTCTTGACGAGATTGTAGCCGAGGCCGGCAACTTTGAGCCAAGGGAGGGGTGTGATGGTCATCGAGGCGTCGATTGTGATTCCATCAAACGAGGGCCCTAGGCGCTGCCCTTCGAAGCGGCTCGAGTTGAGGCGCGCCCATCGGAAACCCACGCCGATGCTGATCTGGGGGATGATTTGAAATCCGATGCCGGAGCGCCAGTCCCAGCCGTCGTACCTTCGACCCTCACCGCTGAAGATGCCGCGGAAACTCGTTCCCATCGCGATCTTCTTGCTCGTGGTCGAGTCGGTTACGGAGCTGCCAATCGTCCAGTAGGTTCCGCCGTTGCTCTTGCTCCCGGGGATGACCTGGCTAAACACCTCCGCGTGGTAGGTGCTGACGGCGGCCAGGTTCGATGTGTTGTAGGCGAGCGCGGAGACTGCGGTGGCACCTGCTCGAACACCTGAGCCCATCCCGAGGCCGTAGGTCGTCTCGAGCGTGTCCTCCGTGGGCACGAGGGCTGGATCGCCAGATCCCCCGACGCCAGAAGGTGCCTGAGTCTGCCCCAGCGCGGACGGCGCCGGGTAGCAGGCAGACAGTAGTCCAACGATCACCGTCGCCCGTAAAGCTAATTGTGCCCCCATGGGTGGTACTCCCGCGGAAGCTAACAGCGATGGATCACGCTTCCAAATTGTCGACTCCAGCCCTTCAAGAACGAGAACAAAGTCGGAGTCGGGGCTGTTCCCTGGTTCTGGTTTCGGTCCGTTTTTCGGGGACTCGGGGCCGGGTTCAGCATTGAGGCGATAACTCTAGTGCCGGTTGCAAGAGATGCAGCCGACGAGGGCGCGCAGCGAGCCGACTACGACCGGGCTCGTATCAAGTTCAATGCGGCGTGTTCCATTTCGAATTCTAAAACGGCTTCACGTACGCGGACCAATCTCGTGGTTGCATCGTCGTAAGCGATGTCGTTGGCACATCGAGCTTGCGTCGAAGCGGCTCGACTTCTCGTGACTTGCCGGTGGATAAGTTGTGGAAGAGTCGCGCGGAACGCGTCGATCACGGGCGATCGTGCTCGCGAAAAACTAATCACAACTGTGGATGAAATGCGTGTCGGAACGCGATCGATGTTGCGCAAACGATAACAAGACGTAATTCGGAATGATTGCAACAGCTTGTCAACAGCGAGGCAACAATAGGTAAACCAGCGAAGGTCGCGGTCAAAAAAACTGCATGCGAATCTTTCGCGATCACAGGTGGTTAGAAATTAGTTTGTCGATCGCCGTAGACGCTTCTGAATCACGCTGCTAGTTTCGGCGCCCTTCACCGGAAGGACACACGTCGGCGGTCGCCAAAGTCGGCGGAAAATCAACGGACGGGATACGATTGTTCGTTCCCAGGCAAGCTGTGGATTGCTTGGGGACGAGGGTGCGGAATTGCGCGCTTTTTGGGGGCAGAGACTCGATGGAACAATTGTGGGAACAAGCGCTGGGCAGTCTAAAGGGGCACCTCTCCGCGGAGAACTTCGAAACCTGGCTGCAGCCTGTTCAGTTCGGCGGGATCGAAAGCGACTCCATCGTTCTGAGGATTCCGAATCAGTTCTTTGCCGATTGGATTTCGGCGAACTACCTCGACATGATTCTCGACACCCTGCAGACGGAGGCCGGGGACACCAATGTTCCGAAGAAGGTCCGCTGGGAGCTCGACGAAACCCTCCGCGACAAGGCGCAAGCAGCTCGCGAGTCAGTCCCCGCGCCGGCGCCCCGCGCACCTCGGGCGACGCCCAAGCCGCCCGACTCGGCAGACCTGAACCCGAAGTACCGATTCAAGAACTTCGTCGTCGGTCCCGCCAACCAGCTCGCACATGCGGCGAGCGTGGCCTGCGGGTCTGACCCGGGCCGTCGCTACAACCCCTTGTTCATCTACGGCGGTGTTGGCCTCGGGAAGACACATCTGGTGAACGCCATTGGCCACGCGATCGTGCAGCGAAACCCGCGTGCCCGGACTCTGTACGTCTCTGCGGAGCGCTTCACCAACGAGTTCATCTGGTCCTTGCAGAACCACGAGATCAACGCGTTTAGGAAACGATACCGCAATGAGTGCGACGTGTTGCTCATGGACGACATCCAGTTCCTCGCCGGCCGTGAGCAGACGCAGGAGGAGTTCTTCCACACCTTCAACGCGCTCTATCACTCCGACAAGCAAATCGTCGTGACGTCGGACGTGTATCCCCATCAGATTTCGGAAATGAAGGAACGTCTGATCAGCCGTTTCCAATCCGGCATGGTCGCGGACGTCCAGGCGCCGGAGCTCGATACGCGAATCGCCATCCTTCAGAAGAAGGCCGAGAGCGAGGGCATCGAGTTGCCCGGCGAGGTCGCGCTCTTCTTGGCTCAGACGGTGCGGAGCAATGTGCGTGAGCTCGAAGGCACCCTGCTGCGAATAGCGGTGAAGGCGGAGCTCCTCAGGCTTCCGATGGACCTCGAGCTCGCCAAAGAAACGATGCGAGCGGTCTTGCCGAATCAGGACACCGCCATGACCGTCGAGGAGATACAGCGCATCGTCTGTGGCTACTTCGGTATTCGACTTGCGGACCTCAAGTCTCGGCGACGACACCGGGCCGTGAGCTTCCCCCGCATGGTCGCCATGTACATTTGCCGGCAGCGCCTCGGAACCAGCTACCCAGAGCTTGGCGAGCGCTTTGGCGGCAAGGACCACACCACGGTCATCAGCGCCGTCCGCAAAATCGGTGGCTTGGTAGAGGACCAAGACGAGCGTGTCCTCGGCGCCGTGGGCGCCATCGAGCGCAAGCTCGGCATCTGAATGAGCAGCGTTTTGGCGGCTTGCGGGGGTCTTCTGGCAGGTCTGGGCGAGCCGGGCTTTCCAGGCGCTTTTGGTGTATACCAGCGCCTGTGCTCAGCCTGCGATCAAGCTGGGGACAGGCCATGTGGATTGCGCGGGGTTTCGGCTTTCCCCATTCGAATCAGGATCAAACCAGAGTTCCAAAACCCGTCAAAGCATAGTCCTTACCGTCGCTTACAGATCGTCATCCACAATTCACAGCTGTTAAGACGACTAAGAATTTTTAAATTAGAAGAATTAACGTGGTGGAAAAACAGACACCGTCCTCGAGGGAGTTGACCAAGACATGGAGCTAACGATCGAGAAGCAGCAGTTCCTCCGTGGTCTCGCACGGACCCACGGCGTAGCTGATCGCAAGAGCTCAATGCACATCTTGTCGAACGTGTTGCTCACGGCTGAGGGGACCGATCGTCTTCGGCTGTCCGCAACCGATCTGTATCTTGGCGTAACAGCCGTCGTTCCTGCCAAAATCAAGAAGGGCGGAACCATCGCCGTTGCAGCTCGAACGCTCTTCGACATCGTGAAGAATCTTCCCGAGGGAGAGGTGAGCTGGGCGTTGAGCGATAGCCATGCAGTCGAGCTGAGCTGCGGCAAAGTGCGATACCGGATCCCGGCCATGCCAGGTGAGGATTTCCCGCCACTTCCGAATGCTGGCGACGCGGATTTCGCCCACCTCGACGCTGCGCTCCTGTCCGAGCTGATTTCGCTGACGCAGTACTCGATGTCTCACGACGATACCCGGCCTCACCTGGCCGGGACGCTTTTCGAAGGCGACGGAAAGGTCGCTCGGATGGTCACCACCGACGGCCATCGCCTCTCGAAAGCAGAACACAAGATCAGCGGCAAAGGTTCGATGATGAACTTCAGCATGCTGGTCCCGCACAAGGGCGTCAGCGAGCTCAAGAGGCTTCTCGACGACGTGAAGGGCGGCAAGGGCAAAGGCGATGGCGGCGCGACCATCGGGATTGCAACCACGGGCGGGAACGCGTTCTTTCTCCGAGAGGACCTGTGCTTGAGCGTGAAGCTCGCCGACGAGAATTTCCCTCCCTACAGCAAGGTGATTCCGACCAAACAGAGCCGGACGGTCATCGCCGCTCGGGGGCCGCTCGTCGAGGCGCTGAGGCGCATCAGCCTGGTCGCGAATGACAAGAGCGGAGGTGTCCAGCTCATGATCGAGCCGGGCTCACTGAAGCTTCAGAGCCAGAATCCCGAGGTCGGAGAAGGCAGCGAGGAAGTCGATGTCGACTACGCGGGAGAAGAGCTTCGTATTGGCTTCAACGCTCGGTACCTCCTCGACGCCCTGAGCGCGCTTCCATACGACGAGATCGCGATCGAGCTCAGCGGCGAGCGCGACCCCGGTGTGTTGAAGCCCGTTGGCGATAGCGCCGACTTCATCGGTGTCATCATGCCCATGCGCATCTAGCAAAGCGGGGCAGGGCGTTGACGTCGGATTCGCGGAGCGATGAGATCCCGAGCCGGGTGACCGCTTTGCGCGCGCGGGGCTTTCGGAACCTCCAATCGCTGGCATTTGAGCCAGGGCCGCACTTCAACGTCTTCCATGGCGACAACGGTGCAGGGAAGTCGAACCTGCTCGAGGCGATTTACTATCTCGGCGCGCTTAGGAGCTTTCGGGGCGCAAAAACCGACGATTTGATAGCCCTCGATGCCCAGACCGCCCTGCTCGAGGCGCGTTTGGAAGGAGGTCCGGCTCCCCAGAAACTCCGCGTGGAGATCGGCCGCTCGCAGCGGAGGCGCGTCCAGCTCGATGGAAAACGACCGCGTTCGACCAGCGCCTGGCACCAAACCGTTCGAATGGTGCTCTTCCATCCAGGAGACTTGGTGCTGGCGTCCGGGTCTCCGGACAAGCGGCGCGCATTTCTCGATCGAATGCTCGAACAGATGGATCCGATCTACGGCTCGACGCTTACAAGCTACGAGAAGGCCCTTCGCAGCCGCAACCGCCTCCTCAAGGACGAACGTAGCGACCGACGCTCGGTTCGGGCCTTTGACGCGATCCTCAGCAAGGCAGGGGCGGTCGTAGGTCAGGCTCGACGGCGGCTCATCGATGACTTGGCACCGAGGGTCGTTCACGCGTTCTCGGAAGTCTTCGCAGGTGATACGCCCCTCGAGGTGCGCTACCTGCCGCGAGTCGAGCCGACAGAAGAAGCGATTGCGGCAGCGCTCGAACGTTCGTTCAACAAAGATCGAGCCCGCGGCTTCACGGCCGATGGGCCGCACGGAGACGACCTCGAGCTCCGGCTTCGCGAGGTCGGAGCGCGGCATCATGGCTCACAGGGGCAGCATCGGACCATCGTGCTCGCCTTGAAGACGGCCGAGTTGGACCTCCTGAGCGAACGGACCGGACGAGTGCCGATCTTGCTCCTGGACGATGTTTCGAGCGAGCTCGACAGGAGCCGAAACCGTAGATTCTTCGAGGTGTTGAGTAAGACCGGCGGCCAGGTGTTCCTGACGACCACGCACCCTGAGTTCATCCTGCTCGAAAGCGACCGGGTCGATTTTCAGGTCGACGCAGGCAGCCTCAGTCGATGATGCGGGCGCTCTTGATGTAGTCGAGCTTGGGGAAGCTCTCCCGAAGGTACTCGTTGCCTCTGGTCTGGAGTTGGCCCTGCGCCGGGCCGCGGCCGCCTGGCGCACCCTCGCCGTAGCCGTCGTAGAGCGCGTCGACCGGCGCCATGTCCTTGACCTTCCCGAACGGCGCGAAACCCATGCCATCGAGCCGGGAGTTGTTGCCGAAGTTGATGAAGAACTGGGTCGTACGTGTGTTGGGACCCGAGGTTGCGAAGGTCACGGTGCCGCGCGTGTTGCTCGCCTTGACCGGGTCGTCCGCGATGCGCTTTTCGCGCCAGACCGCGTTGAGCTTCGGGTCTCCACTGATGCCGGCCTGCACCATGAAGCCACCGATCACGCGGAAGAACGCAACGTCGGTGAAGTAGCCAGCCTCTACGAGCTCGCGAAAGCGGTCTGCACCTTTGGGCGCCCATGCCTGATGCACGTCGATGACGATTGCACCTTTCGTGGTGTCGAGCTCGACCGTGTAGTCACCCGAGCCCGCTTCGGCTTTCTCGGGAGCGTCGTTCGCTTCCGCTTGGGCTGGCGCGGGGCTTTCCTCGCCTTCACTCTTGGGCTGGGTTGATTCTTCTTTGGGGCACCCGACGAGGAGCGCTCCGGCCAACATGAACAGAACTGCGGTTCGCATGGCTGTACCTTGGCAAGACCTTGCCAGAGCGCAAGCCCGCCTCGGGGCTAGGCGTCGAACAAGCCGCGAAGCTTCTTGAGAAACGTGGCTTGCTGCGGGTGGGTCTCCTCGCCGGTTTCCTGGGCGAGCTCGGAGATCAGCTTGCGCTGCCGGCGGCTCACTTCCTGCGGAACTTCTACGACGACCGTGACGAGCTCATCACCCTTGCCGTAGCCACCATAGACCGGAATTCCCTTGCCACGGAGGCGGAAAACCTTCCCCGACTGCGTTCCCGGCGGGATTTTCATCAGGACTTTTCCGTCGAGCGTCGGTACGTCGATGCTCGCACCGAGCACAGCCTGCGGATACGAGATTGGGACGGTGATGAGGATGTCGGCGCCCTCACGCTGAAAGAGCGCGTGGCCGGTCACCTTGATGTTGATGTGTAGGTCGCCGTTGCCTTCGGCGCTCGTCTCGCCTGCGCCCCGCACGGTCCGAACCGCACCGTCTTGAACCCCGGCCGGGATCTTCACGTTCATCGCTTCGATACGAAGCTTGCTGCCCGTGCCTTTGCACGACTCGCAAGGTGTGGGGATCTTCTTGCCTGTCCCGCGGCAGGCGTGGCATGGGCGCGCGGCAGCGAACAGCCCGCGCTGGTATTTGACCTGTCCTCGACCCTGGCAGACGTTGCAGTTGTGGACCGGCGTGCCTGGTTTAGCGCCACTGCCTTCGCAGGTGGTGCACGCTGCCGGGCGGTTGACGTCGATTTTCTTCTCGACTCCGAGCGCCGCTTCGACGAAGTCGATCTCCAAGTCGTAGCTCAGGTCGCGGCCGCTGCGGCGCTTTCTTCTTCCTCCGCTGAAGACCTCGCCGAATAGGCCTTCGAGGATGTCGCTCACGGCGCCGAAATCACCGGGCTCGAATCCGGCCCCTCCCGCATCGAAGGCACTGTGTCCGTGCCGGTCGTACTGTGTCCGCTTGTCCGGATCACTCAGAACCGCGTAGGCTTCGCTCGCTTCTTTGAAGGAGTCCTCGGCCGCCGGGTCGTCCGGGTTGCGGTCCGGGTGATACTTCATCGCGAGCCCGCGATATGCCTGCTTGATCTCGGTCGGCGAGGCGGTCCGGGTGACTTCGAGAATCACGTAATAATCGCGCTTAGACACAGGTTTTTGGAGTGTAGACGCGGGGCTTGGGGACGCAAACGGCGTGGAAAACCAGGTCGAAATGTGGGAGGGGAGGCAGATGCCGGAGGTTGAGCTCGAGATCGGAGAGGAAGCCGCCGGCGAGCGGCTCGATGGCTGGCTTTCGAGAGCGGTCCCGGAGCTCAGCCGGAAGCGGGCCAAGGCGCTGATCGAGGCGGGGGAGGTCTTCGTGAACGGGCGCCGGGCAAAGAAGAGCCGAGTATTGAAGGCCGGGGACCGAATCACGCTAGAGCGGCTGCCGCGCCCGATCGACTTTCATGCTGCCGCGGACCGAGACCTCGACATCGAGATCCTGCTCGAGACCGAGGGGTACGTCGTAGTCGACAAGCGGGCGGGCGTCCCCAGTCACCCTTTGGAAGAAGGGGAGATCGGGACCTTGGCTGGAGCACTGGTCGCTCGGTATCCGGAGATGCGCGGCGTCGGCTATCGGAATCGAGAGCCGGGGATACTGCATCGGCTCGACACGGACACATCGGGTGTGATGCTCGCAGCGCGCGACCAGAAAACGTTCGATGCGCTTCGCCGTCAGTTGCACGCAGGCGAGATCGAAAAGCGATACCTCGCGCGCTGCGTCGGAAACGTTTCGGCTCCAATGCTCATCGACACTCCCATCGCGAATGATCCGCGTGACGGTCGCAAAGTGCGAGCGTGCAAGGACCCGCGCGAGGTCAAACGTTTGAACGCGCGTCCCGCAAGCACCGAGGTTCTAAGGAGCGTTCCAGCTCTGCACGGTTCCCTCGTGGAGCTCAGGGCAAACAGCGCACGCCGGCATCAGATCCGGGTGCACCTCGCGTCCGTAGGGCATCCACTTCTAGGCGACACGCTATACGGCGGCCCCCGTCTTGGGGAGCCTGGCCACCACCTTCTCCACGCTAGCTCGCTGTCGATCGGCCAAGGTCCGACGATCGTAAGTGATTGGAATCATGCGGATTCAGAGCTATTCATCGAGGCGAACGAGGGCTGAGAGCTCGGCGCAGCGCCTTAGAACGGGATCCTCAAGCCGGTCTGGGCGACGACTTGGTTCCCAAAGGCGTTGGTGTTCCAGCGATAGTTGAAGCTGATGTCGAACTGCGCGCCGGCGATGGATCGATGGGCTTTGCCTTCGAGAAACGAACCGAGCACCAGAAACTGAATGCCGAGCTCGTTTACGTGAAATGCGCTGAGCTTGGGGTCCGCGGTGACGTACGGGTCGTCGAAGCTGTAGTTGTTTGGGTTGCTTTCGTAGAAGAACGAAGACGTCTGTGTGTAGTAGCGATAGCGCAAGCGGGTTTGGAAATAGGGAGACATCTCCTGGTAGATTCGGACCTCGGGGTTGACTGCGCTCACCTTCCAATCGTCAACGTACGCGCGATACAAGATCTGTAGTGAGGTGCGGGACTTGGGGATGTACCAGGCGAGCCTCGAGAACATCAGGTGCCGGAAGCGCTGGTCGGGGTGTTCCTCGGGACGCTGTCCACCGAGCACGGAGCGATATGGGTTCGCGAGGAAGCCCCACTGGTACGTGAAGTCGTACCCCACTTCGAGCACCAAGGTGCGCGTCAGGACTTGCTCCCAGCCAGCCGCAACCGAGATCGCATCGAGGGTTTCCCGAAATCTATCGGCGCTGGTGCCGCCCATGTTTCCTGGGCGCTGCTGCGATCCACCGCGGAAATTCTGGCCTATTTCGTCGTGCCGGTAGCTGATTCGGCCGCGGAACATCGTGGCGCGATCCGCCAGCCAGATCGTCGGTTGAAAGAGCGTGGCGAACGAGAAGTAGTCGGGCTCGCGGCTGAATCGGAAGCCACCGAAGAGGTCGACAGGGTTTTTCCGTTCGACGAATTCATGGCCGCCTTTGAGATCGACGTCGTGACGCACCTCTTGGAATCGAGTGTCCTCGAGCGCGCCCGCTGCGATGCTCGCACTCGTGATTGAGTCGACGAGATAGTCGACGCGCATGCGACTCCCTTGCGGTGCTTCGAGCTGCGCGATGATCTCCGGGGCGAGAACTCGCGTGCTCCGGTCCCAGTAGTAGTTGCCACGTACTTGCGCGTCGCCGGTCCAAGTTCCGGTCACAGCGTCCGCGCTTCCGATCTGCGGACGCACGCCGACCAACATGATGCCGATAGCGAGGAGCGATCTGAGCACCAAGGATTTCGTCGAATGTGATCGAAAGCTCAGTTGCACCCACAGCCCCCGCCGGCGGTTCCGAGACCTCCGGTGGCGCCCTCGCGTGCGTCGAGGACGTGGGTGTAGAACTTCGCTTCGGTCGCCTCCCGTTCGAGGTCCATGCTCGGCCGCGAAAGGTATTCCCGTTCATAGGGCTTCACGGTCGCGCAGCCCGCGGCCACGCAAAGACCGAGCGCGAGGGCGAGCTTCAGGGTCGCGAAGAGGGGTTTTCGTCGCCGTTTTCCGCGGTCAAATGGCGGGCAAGGGCGACCAGGGGGGTTAGCAAGACTCGGGTGGTTGTTCGCAGCCATGGATGCTCAGCAATGATATCCGCGGCGTACGGGCCGACCGAATAATACGTATCGACGAACGCACGGCCCGCAGGGTTGTTCATGAGGTATCGATCGCGGAAGCGCCGGAGCGCCCAAATCTCATCGGCCATGGGGGAGCCATATGCGGCCGTGGCGACGAAGCACGGTGGCACGGTGGTGAAATCGATTGGCGTGGTCTTGATGATCGCGTCGATGGGCTCGCTTTGCTCTTGGCAAAGATCCACGGCCATGATCTCTAGCTCGTACTCGGTCTCGTGCGCGTCGAACGCCGTGTCGACTTCGATGATGTCGCCAGGGTCGAGGCAGTCGCCGTCCCCGTCGTTGTCGATGCCGTTCTCGCATTCGCCGTCGTCGTTGGCGAGGTACGGCGCGCAAAGCGCTTCGGACGCGACGCCGCCGCTACACTCGGAGTCCACGGGGATGTGCAAGCCGTCTCCTTGGACTGGTTTCCCGTCCCCGGTGAGCTCGACCGTGTGCGCGTCGTCGGTGACCACGCTGTTCAGGAGGATCTTGCTCGACAGGATTTTGTACTGACGGAGCTGCCGCTTGCTCTCCGGAACGGTGAACCGAATCGTTCCCACGACATGAGACCATTTGGAGTTGGGGTGGTTCTTCACGCTGAAATCGGAAACGGCTGCGGGCCGGCCGGCGACGTCGCAAACGCCTAGGCAGGTGCCGTCCTCCGCGCAGACGAAACCCATCCCACATTCGAGGTCGCTCGAGCAGCTTTCCCCACACATTTCAGGTGGTTCCGGCGTATTACAGATGTTGGTAGCGACGACGAAGACCGAGAGCCGTGTTCCGTCCGGGCCCATCCTCAGACGGTCCGCGCCGCTACCGGGGGCGGCGTCTGGGTCGTTGTTGATCGTCGAGTCGATTTCGAACAGCTCGCCTGATTCGCCGTGCAACGTGGCGTAGCCCGTGGGCTCGGCAGTCTCGTACTCCTCGATCACTGGACCGAGGGTGATCGGCACGGAGTAGGCGACGGAAGGCTGGCCGCGATACGGGTATCCGTAGGTCTCCGACCAGAAGTCCCAAGCTTCGGAGATCGGGGTCGGATAAGTTTGGTCGTTGTAGACGTCGTTGTAATCGCCCTCGACGTTGACCTCGACCCAGGCTCGGTACTCGCCGTCTTCCCATTCGCTGGGAGCGATGAATTGGATGGTCCGAGGAACGTCGCCGCTTGGCGTAGCCATCGTAACCGCATCGATGTCAGGCATGGCCCGGCGGGCTTCTTGAACGAAGAGCCCCACGTCACTGTGGTCGAACTCACCGAGACCCTCGACGTCTCGTCGCGGAGGATAGATCGACACGGTGCCGAGAGGACGCATGATCTCGGATTCCGGCGACTCGGCAAACGGCTCCGCGTACTCGTTTTCCGCGTCCGTTTGGGTGGCAAACCTGCCTTTGTCGCTGTTGAAGACGCTTGCGCAAGTGACCGCGTCGAGCGCCTCTCGAGTAGTGGTGTTCTTGTCGAACGAGAGGCAGAAGTACGAATCGGGGGATGCGTCCACGCTGGTTCGCGATGCGAAACCTTCGGAGCTCCGGTCTTGGAAGATCACCATCGGGAACGGCTTGGCGCCCGGCGCGCCCGCTCGCCGGTGACCCCAGGTTGGCAAGATCCCCTCGCGCCGCCCGTACGGCCATCGGAATCCGCTGTTCATCTGCAGCGCGCCGGGACGATTGCCAACGCCGCGAAGCGCAACGGACGAAGTGAGCGCGACGGTTCCCATGAACCTCCCGTCTGCGTTCTCGATCCAGATCGCGATCTGCGCACGGCTGGTGGGCGTGAACTGGAACTCGAGCAGACGATCGCTCTCCTGCGCAAGAGCGTTGCCCGGGGCGAGTGCCCAGAGCGCGAACATCCACAAGCCAAGCAAACCAAATCGCATATCGAAAGCAGCGTAGCCGTGGGATATTTTCGGCTCAAGGAAGCTGCCGGACAGGGGAGCAAAGCTGCGCAATTACAGGGACATAGCGCGATTTCAGCGACGCGGACGTTGCGAGCGGCTATCTCGCTTCCGTTCGGCCTTGCCGGGTTGGAGCTGCGCTCGGAGCTGTTCCACCTGGTCACGGAGGCCTGCGGCCTTCTCGAACTCTAGCTCCTCGGCAGCCAGCAGCATCTCGCTTCGCAGCTCCTCGATGCGAGCCGGAATGTCTGCAGGGTCGTCCGGCGCCTCGCCCTTCCTCAGGATCGGAATGACCACGTAGTCACCCGCACCGGTGGAGGGATCCATTTCGAGCACAGCCTTGCGAACGGTTTGTGGGGTGATCCCACGCTTCTCGTTGTACTCCGCTTGCCGTTCCCGTCTGCGTTCGGTCTCTTCGATCGCGTAGCTCATCGCTGCTGTGACTCGATCTGCGTACATCAGCACTTCGCCGCCGGCGTTGCGCGCGGCGCGGCCGATCGTTTGGATCAGCGATCGCGCGGAACGCAGGAAACCTTCTTTGTCCGCATCGAGGATTCCAACCAAGGAGACCTCGGGGAGGTCCAGGCCCTCCCGAAGAAGATTGATTCCCACCAGAACGTCGAATTCACCGCGGCGTAAATCTCTAAGAATTTCAACACGTTCTAGCGTATCCACATCACTGTGAAGATAGCGCACGCGCACGCCGAGCTCGCCGTAGTACTCGGTGAGGTCTTCAGACATGCGCTTGGTCAGTGTGGTGACCAAGACGCGTTCGTCGCGCGCGACGCGTTCGCGGATCTCGGCCAGCAAGTCGTCGACCTGATGTTTGGTCGGACGAACGTGTATCTGTGGGTCGAGCAAGCCGGTTGGGCGAATCACTTGCTCGACGACGACACCGCTGGCCTGCTCCACTTCCCAGTCGCCGGGTGTCGCGCTGACGTGAATCACTTCTCCGACGCGCTCTTGCCATTCCGTGAAACGAAGCGGTCGATTGTCGAGCGCGCTTGGAAGCCGAAAGCCATGTGCAACCAGGGTCTCTTTGCGCGACCGGTCTCCTTTGTACATGGCGCCGAGTTGGGGAACGGTGATGTGCGATTCGTCGAGGATGACGAGAAAGTCGTCCGGGAAGTAGTCGAGCAGAGTCGGCGGAGGCTCGCCTTCTTTGCGGCCCGAGAGGTGGCGGCTGTAGTTCTCGATTCCGTGGCAGAAGCCCATCTGTTCGAGCATCTCCAAGTCGTACATGGTTCGCTGCTCGAGGCGCTGTTTTTCGAGCAATTTCCCCTCTTTTTGGAGCTTTGGGAGCCATTCGAGAAGCTCTTCACGAATCGATGTGATCGCCCGCTTCCGGTGCTCGTCCGGGGTGACGTAGTGGCTGCCCGGATACACGCCGTACTGGTCGAGCTCTTCGAGAGTCTTGCCGCGCGTCGGGTCGATCTCGACGATGCGTTCGATCTCGTCGCCCCAGTACTCGACGCGCACCGCGAGGTTCTCGGAGTGCGCAGGGAAAATCTCGACGACGTCGCCGCGCACACGGAAGGTGCCACGGTGGAAGTCGATGTCGTTGCGCTGGTATTGGATGTCGACGAGCCGGCGAAGCAATCGATCGCGCCGGTACTCCTGACCGACCTCGAGGTTGATCAACATCTCCTGGTACCATTCCGACGAGCCGATGCCGTAGATACAAGAGACGCTAGCGACGATGATCACGTCGCGGCGCGACAAGAGCGATCGGGTCGCGCTGTGGCGCATGCGGTCGACCTTGTCGTTGACGATTGCGTCTTTCTCGATGTACGTGTCGCTCGACGGGATGTACGCCTCGGGTTGGTAGTAGTCGTAGTAGCTGACGAAGTACTCGACGGCGTTGTCGGGAAAGAGCTCGCGCATCTCGCTGTAGAGTTGGGCGGCTAGCGTTTTGTTCGGTGCGATGATGAGCGTCGGCCGCTTGGTCGTCGCGATGACGTTCGCCACCGAAAACGTCTTGCCGCTGCCGGTGATTCCAAGGAGCACTTGATGGCGTTCACCCCTCGAAAGCCCTTCCAAAAGCTCGGAAATCGCCGCGGGCTGGTCTCCCTTGGGCCTCAGATCGGTGACTAGCTCGAGCTCGCGCGCCATCCCCGGAGGCTATCACCCCTTGAAAACCGGAGCAGGCCCCTTAATGAACAGGCGATGGAACTCGCACGATTTCTGGATGTCGCCAGCGCCACGGCCGCGAGCGCAGCTCGGCCGAACTTCGGGAACGTTCACTACGAGCGTCGCGCAGTGCCCGCTCAGCCGCTCGAGATCTACGAGTTCGAGGTTTGCCCGTATTGCCGAATCGCGCGCGAAGCAATGTCGGCGCTGAGCCTCGACCCGATCGTCTATCCCTGTCCGCGAGGCGGCAAACTCTTCCGCGAAAAGGTGAAGCGCGAGGGCGGACGGTACCAGTTTCCGTACCTGGTCGATCCTAACACCGGGGTCTCGATGTACGAGTCCGCTGCGATCATCGACTACTTGTTTCAGCAATACGGTGACGGAAGCGCACCTTGGTTCCTAAGGCAGCGCGCGTTCGCGGTATCGACGTCGATGTTGGCCTCGGCGTTCCGGCCGGGTCGTGGTCGGTATTCCGTCCCGTCCCGCCAGCCGGAGGATCTCCTGGAGCTCTATTCCTACGAGGGCTCGCCCTTCTGCCGAATCGCGCGCGAGGCGCTGTGTGAGCTCGAGCTTCCGCACCAGCTCCGCAACGTCCCGCGGCGAAGCCCCGATCGCGACGGCTACGTTTCGATCTCGGGGAAGATGCAGGTGCCCTATCTCCGCGATCCGAACACCGGGGTCGAGATGTTCGAGTCGGCTGATATTCGGCGTTATCTCTACGAGACATACGCCGTCTGAGGGCCTCCCAGGCCGGCCCGCTTATCGGTTGTTTTTCGCGAAAGCCTTGGCGAAGTCGACGAATTTCTGAACGCTCGAAGGCTCCATCGAGTTGTAGATCGAAGTCCGGATCCCACCGACCGAACGGTGACCCTTGATGCCGACCATGCCCGCGTCGGCGGCATCGGCGATGAGCTTCTTTTCGAGGTCTTCGTTCGGGAGTCGAAACACCGGGTTCATCATTGACCGACAGTCGAGATCGACCGGGCAGTGGAAGAAGTCCGGGTCGCCGTCGACCATGTCGTAGATGTACCCGGCTTTCTCGCGGTTTCGCTTCTCCATGGCTTCTGCGCCACCCTGGTCTCGCACCCATCGGAGCACGTTCCGAACCATGTAGACCGGGAAGGTCGGGATGGTGTTCTGCAGCGAGTCACCGTCGAGAATCGTCTTGTAGCGGAGGATCTTCGGAAGCGTGCTCGGGCTGCGCTCGGCCAGGTCTTTACGGAGGATGAGAATCGTGATGCCCGACGGCCCGAGGTTCTTCTGCGCACCTGCGTAGATCAGGCCGAACTTAGAGACATCGATCGGGCGCCAAAGAATGTCACTCGACATGTCGGCGACCAGCGGAACGGCTCCGGTATCGGGGTAGTCGAAGAACTGCGTTCCCATGATCGTGTTGTTGGTCGTGAAGTGTGCGTAGGCCGCATTGGCGTCGAGATCGAGATCGCCTTGCTTGGGGACGCGCGTGTACTTGCCGTCGACCTTGCCCGTGCCGGCTTCGCGTGCTGCGCCGGTGACGAGCGCCTCCGCCATAGCCTTGTCGCTCCATGCACCGGTGTTGATGTAGTCGGCCGACTGGCCCCCGGCGCGAAGGTTC